>JBEEHZ010000201.1:0-2509 GCA_041167705.1 Verrucomicrobiota bacterium
CGGATATTTGTTTCCCCAGGCGTTGTAATCCCAATCCACGATCGCCAGTGGAGCCGGCGCGCCCTCGCGCCGGGCAGCACGTTTGGATTGCGCTTCACCCTCCGGGTCGCGGGCGAGCCGGCTCCAATGTTCGTCGCGCGTCAGGAAAATCGGACCGTGATCCCGGCACCACGGCTCGTTGGTTGGGATCTCGTAATAGGTGATGCACTCCTGCTGGGGCAACACATCGAGAACCGCGCGCGCTTCGGCTTCGTGCGCACCGTTGATGACATTGATACAAACCGGTTCGCTTTCGACGAGCGCCGCGACCATTTCGCGCAGCGCCGGCAATACGCGATCGAACGAATCCGGAAAACTGATTCCTTCGCGCCGCGGCCACGATAACCAGGTGGCGACGTGCGGTTCCCATTCCGCCGGCATGCGATAACCAAGTTCAGCCGGAGTTTGCGTGGGCGACCTCATCAGCGGAAAACGTCCAACGCCGAACGCCGAACGTCCAATCTCGAATTCGATCAGCGATGAATTATTTCGCTCCGAGAAGCATTTCTTTCAGTGACGTTGTGGCCTCAGCAACGCTCTGTGCTGCGATCGGTGCATGGTAAGTGTGACAGGTGATGCATTCGGCGACGACTTTGCCCTGCGGGCTGTGACACATCACGCAACTCTCCTTGGCCGGCATCAGAACGTCGGATGTTTCTCGGCTTTGTGCCGCCTGATGGCAAAGATTGCAGTCGAGCGGCTTCTGTGTTGTCGGATCAACCTGATGTTTGGCGTGATTGAAATTTGCCTGCGGCATCCAGCGATCGACCAAGATCGGTTTTGTAATTGCGGGCGCGCCGTGCGCGACCGGTTTCACTTCGTGACAAAAAGCGCAGCCGGTGAAATTCCCGCGCGCGGCCGCCTCCATCGCTTGCTGCGGTTTATAAGGGTCCTTGGTGAAGAAGACCGCGCGCTCGAGCTCATCGCCGGAATGAAACTGGTCGCGTAGCTGTTTGATTTGTTGCGCGACAAAACCGGAAACTTCGCGCTCCGGAATTCCTTTCTTCAATCGGGCATAATCCGCGTATTGCGCGGGAAGACTGCGCAAAAATGTCCGGACAAGATCGACATTCCCATGCGGAATGCGCATTTCCGGATTTCGCCAATCGAACTGGAGCGAGTGACAGGCCTGACAATTGGCGGCGAAACTGATCCGTTGATAAAAGCGACCATCCGGCTGCAGTTGGTGACAATAATTGCAATCAAGCTTCTGTCCGTTTACTGGCGGAATGTCGGAACCGAAGTGGCGCTGATGATTGAAACGGAGCACATCGGGATCGCGCGCGTTCACCCGTTTCAGTTGAAATTCGGGATGCGCTTCCCAAAACGAAGCAAAGGTCGCTGTAAAACCCTGAGGTGGCCGCGGCAGTTCAAAGACGATTTGCTGCGGGAGGTGCGGATGTCGATGGAACGCGTCCGGCGGAATGCTCATTCCTTTCTGGGCCGACACAGTCATCGTTGCCGAATTGTTGTGGCAAGTCGCGCATTGGGAGCTCGCTACCAGTCTCAGATCATTCAGGCCGCGATGTTCCTGGTGACACGCCGAGCACGAGCGGTTCTGGACGACGTTCGCTTCGTGGAAGCTGTGCTTTTGGTGACAAGTCTCGCATTTGCGATCGATCACTTCGACGGCGACGCCGCTGCGAAAACGATCGCGTAGCACCTCGGTAAATTTTCCGGTGACGGCACTCCGGTCGTGACATTGGGCGCAGTCGTTGGCGAACTTCGCGTGACTGCTCGAAATTTTGCCCGCGTTGAAAAAAGTTTCGTGGCCGTGTTTCTGAAAAAGCCAGATCGTGAGCAGCCCGCCGAAGATCGTCACTAAGCTGACGACGAGTCGCGTGCGGCGCCAGGGATGAAGCCGCCGATAATAACCGAGGTTGCCTTTGTAACGCTCGGCGATCTGCTTTTGGGTGCGCCCCGGTTTCGGCATCGGCTCAGTATTTGAACAACGTCACAAATGCGTGCCAGAAAACGAGCATCAGCAGCAGAAACGAGATCGGCGCGTGAACGAACAGCCAGGCATGCAGCCAATGTTGCAATTTGATTTGCAGATCGAGCATGCGCCGTTCGTCGCACCAATTCTGCATTTCTTCGACGCGATCGCGATAACCTTCAGTGACTCGAAGTTTGACGAAGCGAAATGTGTCTTCGGAAAAACGCGGTTTGCCGAGGCGCATGCGATCGCCGCGTCTGGCGGTGAGGTACGGAAGTATCTGACGATCTAAAAAATCGAGAAGCGCCAATTCAGAATCGGTGTCGGTGGCGGCCGTAACTTTGGCGGGCGCAGCGGACGCTGGGGGTCTTGCGATCGGTTGCGCGACCGTCGCAGGCGGCGGTTTCTCGCCGGGCACGGCGGCGGAAGCGGCAATCGGCGTCGGTGGAGTAACTGATTTCGGTTCAACAGCTGGCGGAGCGACACCGGTAGTTTTTTCTGTTCCGGCAGGAACAGGTGCGTCTTCCGGAACGC
>JBEEHZ010000202.1:0-4192 GCA_041167705.1 Verrucomicrobiota bacterium
TGTCGATCCTCCGACCGCTTCTTATTCTTTGTCCTCGTTGAGCTTGGCTTTGACCGCAGCTTCGATCTCCTCGTAAAGCTTGCGGTCGCTTTTCAGAACATCCTTGGCCGCGTCGCGTCCCTGCGCCAGTTGCGTGCCCTTATAATTCAACCATGAGCCGCGCTTTTCGATGATCTGTTTTTCGAGAGCAAGATCGAGCAGCGAGCCCGTGGTAGAAATCCCTTCGTTGTACATGATGTCGAATTCAGCTTCGGTGAACGGTGGCGCGACTTTATTCTTCACGACCTTAATACGCGTGCGGTTGCCCATGACGCTCCCGTCAGTCTGTTTGATCGCGCCGATCCGGCGAATGTCGATCCGCACGCTGGCGTAAAATTTCAACGCCTTTCCGCCGGGGGTTGTTTCCGGATTGCCGAACATGACGCCGATTTTCTCCCGGATCTGGTTTGTAAAAATGCAGGTGGTGCGCGCTTTCGAAATGAGCGAGGTCAATTTGCGCAAGGCCGCGCTCATCAGCCTCGCCTGCGCGCCGACCGTGACATCGCCAATCTCCCCTTCCAGTTCGGCCCGCGTCACCAGCGCCGCGACGGAATCGACAACGATGACGTCGAGCGAATTCGAGCGAATCAGCGTTTCACAAATGCGCAGCGCTTCTTCCCCGGAACTGGGCTGCGAGACAAGCAAGTCGTCCAGATTCACACCCAGCGTTTTGGCGTACTGAGGATCGAGCGCATGCTCAACGTCGATGAATGCGGCCAGACCGCCGCGCTTCTGCGCCTGCGCGATGACGGTCAGGGTGAGCGTTGTTTTGCCGGAAGATTCGGGGCCGAAAACTTCAACCACGCGACCGCGAGGAAATCCGCCTACGCCCAGAGCGCGATCGATCAAAATATTGCCGGTGGGGATTACATCGATATCGACAATCTTTTCGGCGCCTAGGCGCATGATCGCGCCCTCGCCAAAGTCTTTTGCGATCTGCTGGATGGCGAGGTCGAGGTTTTTGTTTCGTGCGGCGGTTAATTTCTCAGCGCCGGATTTCTCTTCAGTTTTCGTGGCCATAATTTGGGGGCTCACTCTAACTAAGGCTGCGGCGAGAGGTTCGCCAAGCAGAAAAGCTCTCTGTCTTCAGGATCGATCTCGAATCACATCAGCTTTCAGCTCGGCCGAGACTGAACCGGTGTTACCCGAAAAGATTTGCTCATGTTCTGTCGCACCGAATATTTGCTTCTCAAGATGAGTAATGACGAACGGTTCATGCGCAGCGCGCTTTCTGAGGCGCGAAAGTCCATCGGGCAAACGAGCCCCAATCCCGCGGTCGGCGCCGTTTTAGTTATTGGGAACCGAATAGTCTCGCGCGGACGCCATCGTCAGGCCGGATTTCCTCATGCTGAAATTGAGTGTCTCCGAAGTTTTCGACGCAAAGTCCCGAAAGATGGCACGCTCTACGTCACCCTGGAGCCGTGTTCGACGACCGGTCGCACCGGCGCTTGCACCGACCAGATCATCCGAGCCGGTGTAAAATCTGTCGTAATTGGCGCGACCGATCCAAACCCGCGACACCGCGGTCGCGGAGTCGAAATTCTGCGCGAGGCCGGAATAGAAGTAAGAGCGGGCGTGCTCGCGGAAGAATGCGCCGAATTAAACGAATCATTTAATAAATGGATCGCGACCGGAATTCCGTTCGTGATTGCGAAATGCGGAATGAGTTTGGACGGGCGTTTGACCCGCCCGGAAGGGGAATCCCGCTGGATCACAAGCGCCACCGCGCGCCGGCACGCGCAGACGTTGCGCGGGCAAACGGATGCGATTTTAATCGGCGCCGAAACGCTGCGGACCGACAATCCGCGTTTAACCGTGCGCGGTCGGCGCGAAGTCCGTCAACCGGTGCGCGTGGTGATGACTCGTTCAGGAAAACTCCCGCGAAACGCCCGTTTTTTCACAGACCGCTTCGCCAAGAATAGCTTTGTTTATCGTAAGATGCCTCTCGGTGTGGTCCTGGCCGAGCTGGGACAGAAAAAGGTAACCAGTGTCCTGATCGAAGGTGGCGGAAACCTCCTCGGTCACGCGTTAGACGAACGGTTGATTGATAAGGTGCAAGTTTATGTGGCTCCCATTTTCACAGGGGGACCAATCGTGGCCTTTGGCGGGCGCGGTGCGATTCGCACATACGAAGGCGCGCGTCTCGAGCGAGTGAGGTTTGAAAAGATCGGACCCGATATTTGCGTAACGGGCTATCCGAAATACGATCGCACTGCAAGCCTGTGAATAAACTGAGCAACTTTGGGGTCTATATCAGTGTTCAATGGGTGAAGGTTGGGGAGGTAACATAAAATATGAAAAAGCTTCTTTTAATTGCGCTCGTGGCAGGTGGATTCGCATTCGCTACGGCCCCGAGTTCTAATGCCGGTATCGCGATTGGCGTCGGAGTGGGATATCCAGGATACGGATATCCTTATTACGGGTACGGCTACCCTTATCCGTACGGGTACTACAGACCGTACTACTATGGTGGGCCGTCATTTTATTGGTCTCACGGACACCGAGTGTATTACTCGCGTGGGTATCATCGTCACTACCGCCGCTAGCGGTAAGATAAACTGCGAAAAGTTTTCTTAGCTGGCGGGTTCAACATCCCGCCAGCTTATTTTTTCGGCGACGAGGACACAGCCGGCGCTGACGTCGATGTTCCTGACGGCGACGGCTCTTGAAATTCCTTTTTCAAACGTTCCCGTAGGGCCGGCAATTGCTCCTGACGCTTCGCTTCGGTTTCTTGCTGTAACGCGTGCTCGATCCGACGCCTTTCCTGCAAGTAACGTTGCTCAAACTGGTCCCGCTTTTCTCCTTCCAGATGCAAACCGGAATCACGCAGAGCCGTGTCCACTTCGATTTTCACTCGCTCGCGGTATACTTTTTCCCGTTCGCGCAAAACTTTCCGCTCCTCCGGGCCCATTTGCATCCAGCGCTCGGCGTTTCTCCGAAATATTTGTCTATCTTCCGGCGGCATCGCAATCCATCGATCGCGCGGGTTGTTCAGATTGGGAGCGTGCCGTGCCGGCGGAGGCATCCTGCGAACATGCGGGCCTTGGCCTCCTTGCGGCTGCGCCTGGACCGATTCAGAGCCGATGATCAAAATCGCGGTCGTCGCGATTGCGCCTACAATGTTTGAGTATCGTCGTCCCACAAGTTGTTGTCGTCAGTGGCCAACAATTCGTCAAGATCGGCAACCACATCATAATCCTGCGGATCGATCTTCACGATCACATCCGGCGGATTGTCGGCCGGGGTCCGGCCGACAGGCTGATGGACGACCAGGATGGCCGCGATCACCGCGATCGCTACGGCCGTCGCTGGAACAAGCCTCCGCGGACTAAGCCAACGGCGGAGCCATTCGAAGCGGGCCGGGCGCTCCCGAATTTTCCGAACAACGTTGCGTGCGAAAAAAGGCGAAAGCTGTCTTGGCTTCGCCTGGCCCAAAAGATCCCATAGTTGTTGGTCGTCTTGGCGTTTCATTTCCTTCGCGAATTGAACAAAATCGATTCCCGAAAGTTGCGGCCACTGTGTGTCCGACAACGTCTTACGCTTCAGGCGCTTCCAAAAATCCTTCCAACTGACGAATCCGCGTCGGATGGCGCATTTTCCGCAGTGCTTTCGCCTCGATCTGGCGAATACGCTCGCGGGTGACTCGAAATTGGCGGCCGACTTCTTCCAAGGTGCGGCTGTATCCGTCCACCAATCCGAAGCGTTGTTCGAGAACCTGACGTTCCCGTTCGGTCAGCGTTTCAAGGACATCCTTGATCTTTTCCTTTAGCAACACAATCGCGGTCATGTCGCACGGATTTTCAGCGCCTTTGTCTTCGATGAAATCGCCAAAATTTGTCTCCTCGCTTTCGCCAACCGGCGACTGAAGCGAGATCGGCTGTTGCGCCATCTTCAAAACCGCCCGGACGCGGTCCACCGGCAACAAGATTTCCTCGGCCACTTCCTCAGGCGTTGGCTCCCGGCCATATTCCTGGACCAATTGCTTCTGAACCCGCATCAACTTGTTGATCGTCTCGATCATGTGTACGGGAATGCGGATCGTGCGGGCCTGATCAGCAATCGAGCGAGTGATGGCCTGGCGAATCCACCAGGTCGCGTAAGTCGAAAATTTATATCCGCGACGATATTCGAATTTCTCGACCGCCTTCATCAA
>JBEEHZ010000203.1:0-5575 GCA_041167705.1 Verrucomicrobiota bacterium
CTTTTGGCGACGGCGTTTTCCGCCGTGATTTTGTATCGCTGGATTTCCCAGGAACGATTGCAGTATTTCGCGCCCCGGGAAGTACCGACGATTTCGCCGACACCTGAGCCGACAGCGACGCGTCCGCCGCCCATCGTTGGCAAACTCGATACTGGCCGTCTCTTTAACGGCATCACACTTCATTCCAGCGTCGAAACTACACCCGGCGCGGACGCTTCGACCGAACGCGTCGATCCGGACAGTTATGTTCTCGATTTGAAATTGAATGCGCGCGTTCCGACGCCGAACCGGACATTGGAGGAACTGGCGAAAATAACGCCGCGATTGCCGGAGTTATTATCGGGTCTCACGGGAATGGCTGGTCCCGACTCGGTCTCGCCTCTTTTTGCCGAGCTTTACAACACGAAACTAAGAATGTTGCGCGAAAATCTTGGCCGGCTCGATCTGCTTCTCTCGCGGCACAATTTTTTCGATTGCCAGACCGTTCTGCAATTGCAGCATCCGCAGAGCCATCGCAAAGCCCTGTTGTTGCAAGCCGACATGGATGTCGATGCAGACGGCTCAGATGGTGACCGGATGCCGGCTGGCACAGGCGCGCCGACCAATTTCAAACCGTTCACCAGTTTCAAGTGGGCAAAGAAAACGCCGGCACCCAATCCCTATCTCGCCGGGACGGAAGAACGATTAAAGCGCGCAGAAGATGAATCCGCCGCCAAGACCACTTCACCCGAGCGGAAACGCGATCTGCGCAATGCGATTACACAATTGCAGGCGGAAGTGGCCACGCTCAAGAAATTTAGCTTTCTCATCGGCGCGACCGACCCATACATCGTGATTCCGGGCGCGTTCACACATGGACGGGATGCAGCAAAAACCGGGGACTACGCGCTTGTGATTTACGGCGATGGAATCTATCCGGCGATCGTGGGCGACATCGGGCCTAACGACAAAGTGGGCGAAGCATCGTTTCGGATCGCGAAACAAGTTAATCCGCAGGCGACGGCTTATAACCGGCCGGTGAGCGATCTGAAAGTGACGTACCTGGTTTTTCCGGGAACAGCCGATCCGCAGTCTGGTCCGCCCGATTTGGAAAAGCTCCAGGCGACCTGTCAAAAGTTGGTCGACGAAATTGGCGGCGCGACTGTCCCGCTTCATCATTGGGAAAATATTATTCCACCGCCGCCAACGCCGACGCCCTCGCCGACTCCATCGGTTTCGCCCTCGCCAACATCGACATCTTCGCCTTCTGGTTCGCCGGCGGCATCACCTTCAGCGACGTTCGCGTTTCCGATCTCGAGCCCGACGTCAGGCAAGTAAATCCGGGGCGAAGCCTTTTACGTGGCTGCCCCGCATGGATTCGAACCATGAATAACGCCTCCAAAGGGCGCTGTGTTACCGTTACACCACAGGGCAAAGAGTCGGCGATGTTTGATCGCTGAGTTTAGCTGCCAACGGTAGCGCGCTCGATTGCGCGCGCAATTATTCGCCGTTTGGTTTCGGCAGTCGAATGTCGACGGTCGTGCCTTTTTCGGCAACGCTGCGGACTGAAATCTTGCCGCCGTGCGCATCGATAATCGCTTTCGCTACCGCGAGGCCGACGCCGTTTGTGTGTGAATCTCGGTAGCGTTCGAAAGGTTCGAATAACCTCGGCATCAGCTCTGCCGCGATTCCGGCGCCGGTATCGGAAATTCGCAGCGCCACCTGGTCTTCCACGATATCGATCGTAACCGTGAGACAGCCACCGCGCGGCATCGCATGCATGGCGTTCTCGATCAAGTTGCCGAGTGCGCGGGCGAATCTTCCAAGATCGATCTCGATATCGCCCTGGTAACGGATGTGTTTGACGAACTCGATGTTGTTGGCCGGAAGAAGGTGCAGCGATTTCCGATTCAGTTCGTCGAGCAGCCGCCAAATCGATACCGGTCGCTTGTTCACTGAAACCGAACCTTGGGTGTAATCGAGCAGGTCCAGGGTCGTCCCGAGCATGCCGTTGACCATGTCAGTGAGCATTTTGCTTAACTCACGCAGATCCGGATCAGCCGACTCGGTCGCGATCAGATTCGAACAGCAACGCGCAATGCAAACCGGAGTTTTTAGATCATGGATCATCGCGTTGGCGAGTGCGCCGGCCACACGGAGTCGTTCCGCCCGCACGGTTTCACGCATGAAATGGGTGTTAGCGCTGCGAACGCGCGCGGTGATCGCGCGCAGAAAATTCATATGTAAGCGGCTCGGTGACAGCTCGAGGATCTCTTGAAAAGTGTCTTCGGTGAGCGCTCCGATCAGCGCCGACTCAACCGCAGTCGCAGTGGCGGAGTGCGGCTGGCCCGCCAAAAGCGCCGTTGCACCGAAGAAATTCCCCTGATCAACGTAGTCGAGGATTTCGTGGTCGACGCCATCTGGGACCTTCGCAATTTTAACGCAACCCTGGCCTACCAGATAAAGCGAATCGCCTCGTTCCCCTTCGCGAAAAATGATTTCGCCGGGTTTCTTTCGCAGCACGCCAATTTTCGGCGCGATCCGCTCGATGGTCCCGACGTCAACTCCTTCAAACAGGCGATTATCATAGAATCGCTCGATGGCTCTGGCCCGGGCAGCGGCTTTCATTCAATTCAAAATCAGCTCGCGATCGACGAGCCATCCGACAGGGTACCGTCAATTTTGGCGTACTTGAGACTCTCCAGAACGCTCCGGACATGATCGACAATCTCGTCGGGTGCGAGCGGCTTGCGCAAAAATCCCGCGATTCCGTCCTTCATCAATCGGTCGAGTCGATCTTGTCGAATAAATCCGGTGCACAGAACAACCGGTATGTTGGCTCGAATTTCGCGCAGACGATGAAATGTTTCTTCCCCGTCCATGAAGGGCATCGTCAGGTCGAGCAGAACCAATTGGAATGTCAGCGGCTGGCGCCGGAATAAATCGAGCGCTTCAAATCCAGATTGCGCGGTCACGACTTGGAAACCGGCTTCGCTCAGCAGTCGCTTGATCAACACCAGCGCCATCGATTCGTCATCGACCACCAGGATGGTGGGTTTGGCGCGCGGCATTTCGCTGATCGTCTTTGGTTGGACGAACGACGCGAGCTCAGGATGCATGACGACCTTTTGATCGGTGCCGCCAGCCTGCTCGGCCAATTGCGCGGCGACTGCTTCCGCGCGGTCAATGCTCGAGCGAAGCATGTTTAGATATTGCTCTGAACCTTCGGTCCCTTCCCACAAGTTGCCAATCTCCTCGCTGGTGCCGGAAATAATCTGCAAGAGGTTGTTTAATTCACTGGTCGCTTTTGAGACCGATTCCTTCGAAACAGACTTGCGCGGTAGACGGGGCGATTTGCCTTCAGGGTTCACGCCGCTTTTTGGAGCATTCGGGATGCCTGTTTAATAGAAATTATAGCAAGGCGATGTGCCAACATGGCGCACCCCACCTGACGCCGATGAGATGAAATCCCGTTCGCAATCGGCCCGAACCGCCTTATACTTTTAACCCCCCTCTTTATGAACGAGCTTCGTGTCGAAAACCTCCATGTCACCATCGGCGACCAGCAGATCGTTCGCGGGCTAAGCCTCGCCGTGCCTCGCGGTGAAGTGCACGCGGTCATGGGTCCGAACGGTTCCGGCAAAAGCACGCTCGCCAAGGTGATGGCCGGTCATCCCGATTATCACGTGACCAAAGGCAAAATCACCATGGACGGCGAAGATCTCCTCGCCTTCGAGCCGGATGATCGCGCCCGAAAAGGTCTTTTCCTCGCCTTTCAATATCCGAGTGAAATCCCTGGAGTTACGATTGCGAATTTTTTGCGCGCAGCATTGGCAGCGCGTTTGCCCGAAGGCGAAGAACTCGAAGCGACCGAATACTACGCCAGGCTTTACGAAAAAATGGAACTGCTCGGCATGGATCGGTCGTTTACGTCACGCGCGGTCAACGAAGGTTTTTCCGGTGGCGAAAAGAAGCGGACGGAAATTTTACAGCTCGCCATGCTCGAACCGAAGTACGCGGTGCTGGACGAAACCGATAGTGGCCTGGACATCGATGCGCTCAAAGTGGTCGCGCGCGGCGTAAATACGATGCGAGGACCGAACCTCGGCGTCCTTTTGATTACGCATTATCAGAGACTTTTGAATTACATCGTTCCCGACCATGTTCATGTTATGGTTCAGGGCCGGATCGTGCGGAGTGGCGGGAAGGATCTGGCGCTTGAACTCGAGGAGCGAGGCTACGATTGGGCGCGCGCGGGAGCGGATGAACCAGTGCTGACGAGATAAAGGTCGACAATGAAAACTGAAACCAAAGCGGTCGATATCAACCGGAACATCGGCGATTTTCACTACAAGGTTGATTACGCCAAAGACGCCGGCACCGGCCTGAGCGAAAAGACCATTCATTACATTTCCGACGTAAAGGAAGATCCGGACTGGGTCCGTGAATTTCGTCTTCGGGGATTAAAAACATTTTTGGAAAAACCGCTGCCCACGAATTGGGCCAGCAAAGATCTCGAGGCAATCGATTTCGACAAAATACGCTATTACCTTGCGTCTGGCGACGCGGCAAAACGGACTTGGGAAGAAGTGCCCGAGGACATCAAGCGCACGTTCGAGCGACTCGGCATTCCCGAGCAGGAACGAAAATTTCTCGCCGGCGTCGAAGCGCAGTTCGACAGCGAAGCAGTTTACTCAAACATCAAGAAAGCCGTCGGCGAGCAGGGTGTCATTTTTGTCGGCTCGACCGAAGGCCTGAAAAATCATCCGGAGATTTTCCGGAAATGGTTCGGCAAAGTCATTCCGATTGCGGACAACAAATTTAGCGCCCTCAACGCGGCGGTGTTCAGCGGCGGTTCGTTCATTTACGTCCCGCCCGGCGTGAAAGTGAAACATCCTCTGCAAGCTTACTTCCGGATCAACGCGGAAAATTTCGGCCAATTCGAGCGCACGCTCATCATTGCCGACGAAGGAAGCGAAGTCACCTACATGGAAGGCTGCACCGCGCCGAAGTTCGAGACCACGACGCTGCACAGCGCAGTGGTCGAGCTGGTCGCGCTCAAGGGCGCCAAGATCCAATACATCACCGTGCAAAACTGGTCGGCCAACGTTTTTAATTTGGTCACAAAACGCGGACTCGCCCACGAGGACGCTGAGATCAAATGGATCGACTGCAACATCGGGTCACGGCTGACCATGAAATACCCTGGCGTCGTGTTGAAAGGGCGCAAAGCGCGTGGCGAAGTCCTCTCGATCGCGCTCGCTAACAATGGTCAGCACCAAGACACCGGCGCGAAAATGATCCACGCCGCCGATGAAACGACTTCGAACATTATTTCGAAATCGATCTCGATCGGCACCGGTCGCGCGACTTATCGCGGGCTGGTCCACGTGCCGAAGCATCTCAAGAATTGCAAGAACAACACCGAGTGTGACGCGCTCTTGATCAACTCGACGTCACGCACCGACACTTACCCCGCGATCACTGTCCGCGGCACCGGCAACGCCGTGCAACATGAAGCGAGCGTCAGTCAGGTTAGCTCCGAACAAATCTTTTACATGCAGCAGCGCGGCTTGAGCGAAGCCCAGGCCATGAG
>JBEEHZ010000204.1:0-5784 GCA_041167705.1 Verrucomicrobiota bacterium
CGGCATTCGGCGATTAATGCTTCATCCAAGGGTCGGGTAATTCGGAAAGCGCACCAAAATCGCGCGCGTTGTAGATCATCAAGCCAGCCGTCAATGACCAGGCGATCGCCCAGTTTCGCCGCTCGGCGATAATCGATCTCGGTCCGGACGACTACCGGATATTTTTGGGTTTTCACGATTTCGGCTAGCGGCAGCCCAAGCTCTTGCGCGAGCAACGTCCGCGCGATTTCAATGAAACGGAGGTAGGCAATATTCGATACGACACCGCCGCAATCCGTGTCGAAGAACATTACCTGCACTTCGGTGCGTATGCGTGGCGGCTCAGAATTCATCGTAAGATCGACATCATCGCATTTACGACTTCCGGAACAGCGATTTCTTTCATACAGCGAAAATCGATCGGACATTCGCGCAAGAAACACGGGCTGCATTCAACATGATGGCGAATGATCTTGTGGCCATTTCCGAGCGGACCCGTGAGAGCAGGTTCAGTCGAACCGAAGATTGCGACCACCGGCACGCCGAGTAACGCCGCGAGATGCATCGTGCCGGTGTCATTTGTTAAGAGCGCACGGCAGCCGCGCAATTCTTCGATCAACTGATCAAGAGTCGTTTGGCCGATTCGATTCGAGCAATTGTCGCCCAGCGCGGTAGCAATAGTTTCACCGATCGTTTTGTCCTTTTTCGTCCCGAACAAAATCCATTTGGTTTTTGATTGCGCTGAAATCGCGGCCGCTGCCTCCGCAAAACGTTCCGGCAACCAGCGCTTGGCCGGGCCGTATTCTGCGCCGGGACAGAGCCCGAGGAACTTTTGATGGCTGACCTCCGATGTTTGCGACAACGCCTGGTTCGCATCACGCACAAGATCGACATCTGCGCCGCAATCGTCCGCGATTCGCAGAAAACGAGTTGCGTGATGCTCGGGCGGGCCCGGCCGACGGGGTTCGCGGACAATTTGATTTAATAGCCAGGCGCGCGCGTGACCGCGATAACCGACTTTTCTCGGAACTCGCCAAACCTCGAGCGCCACGCGCAATGAATTGGGAAACAAGATCGCGACATCGAAGCGCTCTTGTCGCCGAACCAGGCGAATCGCGTTGAAAAGCGATTTGTTCGGCAGAGACAAGATCTCGTCGACTTCCGAGATCAGTTTCCACATCGGTGCGATTTTTTCGGGAGCAAGAATCGTAATGTGCGCGTCCGGCCGGCCTTTTTTGATCGCGCGCACCGCTGGCACGCTCATGACCGCGTCGCCGAGCCAATTGCTGCTCCGAATAAGAATCCGGAATGGTTTCAATTGTTGCGGTGGCAAACTTTTCGGGAGAAAGACGCCGCGTTTGTAGCGCGCGAGAAGGAAATTTGGTCGCGGCGTTTTCCAACGGTTGTGCAGCCAAAAACCGTCTTCCGGGGCGCGACGAATTTGCGTTTCGATCAGTTTATTCGCTTTCGCTGTCATTGCTTGGACCGAATCGCCGGCCGCGTCGACTCGATCGGTAAAGGAAATTTGCCAGCGTCCTGGCGCTTCGGTGTAAATAGCGCTGCCGAGCAAGGCCGCGCCGGTGCGTTTTGCTAAGAGCGCCGGCAACGACGTGGTCGAAGCGAGTTTGCCGAAAAAAGGCACCCACAAGCCCTGATCGCCCGCGTGCTGATCGCTGAGGATTCCGATGGCGCCACCACCTCGCAGCAATTCAATCGCTTTTTGAAACCCTTCGTTGCGATCGAACAGTTCGACGCCCGCGCGGCCCCGCAACGTACGGACGTGTTTATCGATATAACGATTTTTTAGCGGCTGATAAATTGTGCTGTTACGCACATAGCCAATCGCGACGGGAAGCATTTGCGCCTGCAGTTCCCAGTTTCCGATATGACTCAAGATAAGCACGACCGGCCGACCACTGCGCAGTTCGCGATGGGCCGCGTCTGCGTTTTCGAACTGAACATTGGCCCGCGCTTTGTCGAGCGGCATCGCCGCCAGCTTCAATCCGGAAAGAAGATTTGCACCCAGTCGCTGAAAATGACGACGTACGAGGCGGCGCATTTCTTGCGGCGATTTTTCCGCGCCAAATGCGATCTCGACGTTACGAAATCCCAGACGCCGATATTTCCCAAGAACGATCCAGCTGCAGAAGCCCAATCCATTTCCAAGCGCAAACGCCGCCCGTAATGGCAGCAGACTGATCAGGGCGAAGCCTGCACGGTAAATGAGATAAATTAAATACTCGAGCATCGATTTCGGCCGGCGCTTGCCGAAGGCGTCCAGCGTAAATTTGCCAGCGCGCGGCTGCAATGAATATAATGTGGCGATCAGCGCTGGGCTTCGTTAGGCATATAAGCGGCTCCGCCAAACAACATGAAAAAGGATTTGTGGCTCGGTCTCAATGAGCGCGCTCGAAAAGGGCTCTCTCCGCGCGATTACAAAAGCGGCACTGTTGCCCAACGAATTGCCGGACCGGGCGTCGATGCCGGCGACCTGGCTGCCGGTCGCGGCAAAGCGGAACTCAAGAAAGTGTGGATCCCGGGGGTGGAGATTTTTTCCAGAGAAATTCATCCGCAACGTCATCGTGGCAGTTTTGGGGAGTTGGCGCGTGAGGCGCAAGGAGTCCTGGGCCAGATCAAGCTTTGGCCACGGCAATGGTCGGCCGCGCGGATGTTCGCGAACACCGCCAAAGGATTTCACATTCATCCGCCCAGCATTCCGGCGGACACAACGGCAGAAAAATGGATGCGCCGTTTATTTGTCAACCAACCGCAGAACTATTCGCTGCGTCCGTACGATCGCGAACAATGGGACATCATGTTTTTTCTCCAGGGCCGCGCGGAAATGTTTCTCCGCGATGTGCGCGCTGGGTTATCAGTGCGCAACATGCGCTTTTTTGTTGATGGCGACAATCATCGCAGTCGCAACAATGTCGGCGTCGTGATTCCTCCCGGTGTCGCGCACGCGATTCGGGCCGAAGGTTCGGAAGACGTGACCATGGTTTACGGAACGAGCACAACGTTTCAGCCCGAATTTGAAGGTCGCATTGCCAGCGAGGTTGAAACGGCAGACCTGCCCGAATCCTGGCGAAAATTTCTAGGGGCGTGATCGTGCCGCCATGAAGCGGCGTTTTAATCCAGCCGAGCTCGAACTGATGGACCGGCCACAGCCGGTTTCAGCCGAACTGGAAAGTGATCTTGAAAATCTCCGGGAGCTCAATCGCTGGTTTGGCAGTTACGCGCTGATCTCGATGTTTCTCGGCCGGTGGATCAAACCCGGCGCGCGCCTTCGTATTGTCGATCTTGCAACCGGCTCGGGCGATATCCCGCGATTGATCGCGGAGTACGGACGCAAGGTTGGCGCGGAATTACAAATTGATGCGTTGGATCGACAATCTGCGACGCTCGAGATTGCAAAGAAATTGAGCGTTCCTTATCCAGAAATCGCTTTTGTGGAAGGAAACCTTTTGGAATGGCAGGCAACCAAGTCGTACGATCTAGCCTTGTGTACCTTAGCGCTTCATCACTTTAGCGACGACGATGCGGTGCGCGTGCTCCAACGGTGCCGAGAGCTGTCGCGCAAGTTTGTGCTCGTGTCCGATCTGTGCCGTGGCTGGTTAGCCACAATTGGCGTGCATCTTTTGACTGCGACCATGTTTCGTGAACCGATGACGAAATACGACGGACGACTTTCCGCCGCGCGCGCGTTTTCGTTTTCTGAAATGAATCAATTGGCGCAGCGTGCGGGCTGGACAAACTTCGGTCACAAAACTTTTCCGTTCGCCCGTCAGGCGATCTGGCTCGAAGCGCGATGAAAATTTTAACCACAATCGCCGAAGCGCAAAATCACGAGAAGAAAGGGCCTCGTGTGCTGGTGCCGACGATGGGGGCGTTGCACAAGGCGCATGGAGAATTAATTCGAGTTGCGCGTGACCGGGCGGGAAAAGATGGGGAAGTGGTCGTCAGCATTTTTGTAAATCCGCTTCAATTCGAGCCAGGAAGCGATTACGAGCGTTACCCGCGACCCGAGAACGAGGACGAAGAGTTCTGTCGGAAGTTGGATGTCGATTTTTTGTTCCGGCCAAGCGCGCCCGAGATGTACCCGGATAATCGTTCGGTGCTTGTGGAGGAAAATTCGCTGTCGAATGTGCTCGAAGGCGAATCGCGTCCGGGACATTTCCGCGGCGTTTGCACAGTCGTGGCAAAACTGTTCAACATTTTGCAACCGGACGCGGCCGTGTTTGGCGAAAAGGATTTTCAACAGCTGGCCATCATTCGCCGAATGGTGCGCGATTTGAATTACAAGATCGAGATCGTCGCGGTCCCAACCGTTCGCGAAGCAGATGGGCTCGCTTGCAGCTCGCGCAACGCGTATTTGAATGCCGAGGAGCGGAAGCAAGCCGCAGTTTTGCGTAAAGCATTGCTGGCCGCCAAAAATTCCGGAGAAAAATCCGCGAAGGAAATTGTCGATCTAACGCGAAAGATAATCAGTGAGGCGCCGCTGGCGCGGATCGATTATGTCGATCTTGTCGATGCAGACACTTTGCAACCCATCGAATTGCTTGGACCGAACTCGCTTCTCGCCCTCGCGGTTTTCTTTGGGAAAACCCGTTTGATCGACAACATTGTGTTGGGATGAAAGAATACGATTTCGTCGTGATCGGCAGCGGTATTGCCGGGCTGAGTTTTGCCCTCAAGGCGGCGAAGCACGGCTCGGTGGCGGTGATCACAAAGCGCAGGGGGCCGGATACGAACACGGCGTGGGCGCAAGGCGGAATCGCTTGTGTGACGAGCGACGAGGATTCTTTCGAGTTGCACGTCCGCGATACACTCGAAGCCGGCGCCGGCTTGTGCGACGAGAATGTGGTCCGCACGATTGTGACCGAAGCTCCATCGCGAATTCAGGATTTGGTCGAGCTCGGCATGCAGTTCGACGAGCGCGACGTTTCCGGCCATCGCGAATTCGACCTTGGACGCGAAGGCGGGCATTCAAAACGGCGCGTCCTGCATGTGCGAGACGTAACCGGAAAGGAAATCGAGAACGCATTACTGCGCGAATTGGAGCGGCAATCGCATGTCGATCTTTTGGAAAATCACATGGCAGTTGATCTGATCACGGCCGCGAAGGTCGGTTTCGCGGCGGAAGATCGTTGTCTCGGTATTTACATCCTCGACGAAGACAGCGGCGAGGTAGAGACGATCCGATCGGATCGGATCGTGCTCGCGACCGGCGGCTGCGGAAAAGTTTATCTCTACACAACCAATCCGGATATCGCGACCGGTGACGGCGTGGCAATAGCCTGGCGCGCCGGTGTGACGATAGCAAACATGGAGTTCGTCCAGTTTCATCCGACCTGTCTGTTTAATCCCAAAGCGAAATCATTTTTGATTTCGGAAGCCGTTCGAGGCGAGGGCGGCATCCTCCGGAACAATCGGGGCGAGGATTTCATGAAACGTTACGATCCGCGCGGGTCGCTTGCGCCGCGGGACATTGTCGCGCGCGCGATTGACGCCGAGATCAAACGCTCCGGAGCGCAATGCGTTTTTCTCGATATCACCGACAAGCCGGTGGAATTTTTGCGCGAGCGGTTCCCGAATATTTTCGAGACCTGTATACGTTTTGGGATCGACATGACGAAGCAGGCGATTCCGGTCGTACCGGCAGCCCATTATCAGTGTGGCGGAATTAAAACCGACGTGAACGGCGCGACCAGTCTGCGTGGTCTGTATGCAATTGGCGAAGTTGGTTGCACCGGCTTGCACGGCGCGAATCGTTTGGCGAGTAATTCGCTCCTCGAAGGTTTGGTC
>JBEEHZ010000205.1:0-5226 GCA_041167705.1 Verrucomicrobiota bacterium
AGGGAAAGGCCGAGGGCGAGCTGGCTGCCGAGCGCATCGCCATCCGGGCGAACGTGGCCAAGAACCGCAAACGTCTGATGTTCGCGCAACGCCCGGCCGATTTGCTCGAACTTGGCTGCGCTCACTCGGGTTTTTCGCTGTCGGCGTCGATTTGCTGCAAAATCTCGACTATGCGCGAGCCGCGCGCGATCGATTCATCGAGATGAAAAAGCAAATGGGGCGTGAATTTCATCGTCACGCGGCGCGCGAGCTCGGACTGAAAGGCAGATCGATGCTCTTCGAGCTTCTTCATTACGCTTTCAGTTTTTTCGGCCCCAAGCACGCTCACAAAAACATGCGCACTCTTCAGGTCCGATGTGACGTCGACGTGATTGATCGTGACGAGAGCGCCTTCAAAACTGATTTCGCGCGCGAGTATTCCACTCAGCTCCCGCTTTACGACTTCGTTGACCCGCAGCATGCGATGTTTCATTTGACCCTTTCATACCCGTCAGAGTTTTTGGGCCATGGCTTCAAGCTGATAGCACTCGATGATATCGCCCACCTGATATTCGCTGAAATCGCCGAGCTTGATGCCGCACTCCAAGCCGGAACGGACTTCTTTCACATCGTCCTGGAAACGGCGGAGCGTTGAGAGTCCACCGTCGTAAACCGGCTGACGTTTTCGAATTACCCGCGCACGGCCAGTGCGAGCAATTCGACCATCGGTGACGAGACACCCCGCTACGATGCCTTTGCTTAGCTCGAAGACTTGTTTCACTTCGGCGTGCCCGAGGACGGTTTCGCGGAATTCCGGATCGAGTAATCCGGCCATCGCGTCTTTCATCTGATCGAGCAATTCGTAAATGATGCTGTAGAGCTTGATCTGGACGCCTTCGCTTTTCGCGGCCGAAACAGCCACGTTTTCAACTTTGGTGTTAAAGCCGACCACGACGGCATTAGACGCGCTCGCCAGCAAAATGTCCGACTCCGAAATTGGGCCGACGCCGGCGTGGATCATTTCGAGATCCACTTTTTTAGTTTCGATTTGTTTGAGCGCGGTGGTCAACGCTTCAACTGATCCCTGCGTGTCGCATTTCAAAACGAGGCGCAGAATTTTTACGCCGCTGGCTGATTCAAGCAACGTCTCAAGCGTCGCACGTTGCGGCACGGTCAATTTTTCTGCGCGTTTCGCCTCCAAACGTTCGTCACTTAAAGTTTTTGTGGCGCGCTCTGATTCCATTACCAAAAACTCGTCGCCCGCGTTCGGCAATCCGGTAAATCCAAGCACTTTCACGGGCGTGGAGGGGCCGGCCTCTTTCAAAGGTTTGCCGCGGTCGTCGATCAACGATTTCACCTTGCCGGAGTAATCTCCGCAGATGAACGGTTCGCCGACTTCGAGCGTGCCCATCTGCACAATCACACTCGCAGTTGGTCCGCGTCCCGGTTCCACTTGCGCTTCAATAACGGTGCCGCGCGGTCTCGCGGTCGGGGATGCTTTCAAATCCATCACCTCCGCTTGCAAAAGCATCATCTCGAGGAGGTGATCAATGCCGGTGCCGCGAGTGGCGGAAACTTCACAGACGATCGTTTTGCCGCCCCAATCTTCCGGAGTCAGGTCGCGATCCTGGAGCTGCTTCTTCACCTTATCGATGTTGGCCGACGGCAAATCGACTTTGTTGATTGCGACCATGATCTCGACGTGCGGCGCGGCCTTGGCGTGATTGATCGCTTCAATCGTTTGGGGCATGACGCCGTCATCCGCCGCTATAACGAGCACGACGATGTCGGTGACGTTCGCGCCGCGCGCGCGCATCGCGGTGAAAGCGGCGTGACCCGGCGTGTCGATGAATGTGATCTTGTGTCCCTTGTGATCGACGGTGTAGGCGCCGATATGCTGAGTAATTCCGCCGGCTTCTCCCGCCGCCACGCGCGTTTTTCGGATCGCATCCATCAACGAAGTTTTGCCGTGATCGACGTGGCCCATGAAAGTGATGATTGGCGCGCGCAGTTTAAGTTCCTCCGCTTTTTCAATGACCGGCGGCGGCGGCGCGACCACGACCTGCTCAACCTTGTGCACGCCCCCGCCTTTTTCGCGGCGCTCTTTTTCGAGAACGAACCCGTGGCTCTCGGCGATCTTGGACGCGATATCGGGCTCGATCGTCTGATTGATGTTCGCGAAAATGTTGAAGTTCATCAGCTCGGCAATGAGCTGGTGCGGTTTCAAACCAAGCTCGACCGCAAGCTGCTTCACGATAATCGGCGGCTTGATGTGAATGACGTTTTGCGCCGGCGCCTCGGCTTCTGTTGCAGCCGTTTCGACTGCAGCTTCCTCAGTCGTTGGTGCCGGTGGCGCCGGCTCCGGTTTTTGCGGTGGCGCGGTCGGCGCTTCCAACGAGGCGCGAATCCGCGAGATCGGCGGCAGAACCGTGGTTTTCTTTTTTATCTCGCCATCAGCAGTTTTTTTCTCCGAATGCTTCTTGTCGATTAGCGATACGCTTTCAACCGATGAGCGGTGAGGCACGCTCGGTTTCGGCTGCGGTTTTTCTTCCGCCGCGCGATGAACCGAGGCTTTCGCCGGCACCGAAACGTGCGCCGTTTTTGGATGCGCTTCTACTTTCTTTTTCGGAACCTTATCCTTGGCCGGGGCAGGCTTATGCGTGGCAACTGGTTTGTGGGCGGCAGATTTCTTTGTTGCCGTTTTTGGTTTTGTCTTTGTTGCCATTTTAGAGATTCACTCATGGCTCAAGCCCCTTGAGCCGAGCCCGCTTCTTGCTTTACATCTCGTTTGTGAACGGCGTCGTGGATTTCACGCGCCTTTGCTTCGTCGACGCCAAGGATGTCCACCAAATCTTGAACATCGGCGGCATGCAAGCCTTCCAGATTCGTGAATCCGGATTTCACCAGCGTCACCGCTTGTTCGTCGGTGATCGGTAATTCCTTGGCCAGGGTCTGCGCTGCTTGCGCAACTTTTTGCTCCACCGCCGTCGTGGCCGACGTGTCTTTGTCGATATTGATTTCCCACCCGGTAAGTCGTGAAGTCAGACGCGCGTTCTGTCCTTTTTTCCCGATCGCGAGCGAAAGCTGATCTTCGTCCACTGAAATCTGGGCGCTCTTCTTTTCGGGATCGAAGGTGAGATTTTTTACCTTCGCCGGTTTCAGCGCTTCGAGAATGAAGTCCTTCGGGTCGGAGCTCCAGCGAATGATGTCGACCTTTTCGTTGTTGAGTTCACGAACGATGTTTTTGACGCGCGATCCGCGCATGCCGACGCACGCGCCGACCGGATCCACTTTATCGTTTGCGCTCCAAACCGCGATTTTGGTCCGGTAACCGGCTTCCCGCGCGATGCCGCGGATTTCAACGGTGCCATCGGCGATTTCGCTCACTTCCAATTCAAAAAGACGGCGAACAAAATTCGGATGACTGCGCGAAACGATGATCTCCGGACCACGCAATCCATTTTCGACCGCGACGACATAAGCGCGAAGGCGATCGCCGACATTGTAATCTTCCACGACCACTCGTTCGCGCTGCGGCATGACTGCTTCAAATTTTCCAAGATCGAGAATCACGTCCGAGCGATCGAAACGGCGCACGGTGCCGCTGACAATTTCGCCGGCGCGGTCCTTGAACTCCTCGTAAATCATTTCCTTCTCGACTTGCCGGATGCGCTGCATCATCGCTTGTTTGGCGGTTTGCGCAGCGATGCGTCCGAAATTTCGCGGCGTCACTTCCATTTCGACCGTGTCGCCGACTTTCGCGTCCGGTTTAATCCTGCGCGCTTTAGCCAGCGCGATCTCGTCCTGCGGATTTGTCACGTCGTCCACGACGACGAGGTTAGCCAGCGCACGGATGTCGCCGGTCCGCGGGTCGATGTCGATCCTCAGCTCACGCGCGGCGCCGACGCTCTTCTTTGATGCGGAAAGCAGAGCTGTGGACACCGCTTCGAGCAGGATTTCGCGTTTGATCCCGCGTTCCCGCTCCAGGTAATCCAGCATGGCAATGAATTCAGCGTTCATAAAACATCCAGTCCGCAGACCAAAAGGAGTGGGACATCATTTCCCACTCCAATCGGCGCGGACTAGACGCTGAACTTACCCTTCTCGACGGAGAGCGTCAAGCTGCGGGGTTGAACGATGCTCGCAGAGCGTCCAACATCTCATCTTCAATGACGTCGCGTGCCGCCAACTTGTTAATTGTCATTCTCGTTTGGACCGCGGTCTATCTTCCGGCGCTCGGGTCTCTCGCGATCAAAGGCGAAGAAGGCCGCCGAATTTTGCCCGGAATCACGATGCTCGAGACCGGCAACTATCTCGTGCCGCAGGTTGGCGGTGAAACGTATTTCCGAAAACCGCCGCTGATCAATTGGCTGGTCGCCGCATCATTCAAAATCTTCGGTCGGCAAAATGAATGGACCGCGCGAATGCCGTCGGTGATTTCTGTTCTTTTGGTCGCGATCGCCTTTGTCACTGTGGCACGCCCCAGTCTGGGTCCGCGTGGATCGATAATCGCCGCGCTCATCTGGCTCATTAACGCGGGAATCATCGAAAAAGGGCGACTCGTTGAGATCGAAGCGCTTTACGTCTCGCTTTGCGCGCTCGCGATCATTTTCTGGTTGAGTTTCTGGGAACAGAAAAAATCTGTGTGGCTGATTTGGACGGTGCCGTTTGTTTTTCTTGGACTGGGCTGGCTGGCGAAAGGGCCGCTCCATCTTCTATTCTTTTACGGCATCGTGCTCGCGGTTCTTTGGAAAGAGCGAAGTCGGCGAGCGTTGTTTCATCCCGCGCATTTCGTTGGCATTCTTATCATGCTCGGAATTTTTGCGGCCTGGGCGATTCCATTTTTGCAGGCGACCGGACACGCAACAGCGACAACGAAATGGTCGCAGCAATTCACCGGCCGGCTCCGCGGCACCGACTTCCAACTTGGCCGGTGGATTCTCAATATTCCACATGGCCTGTTTTATCTGCTGCCGTGGATATTGTTTCTACCGCTAGTGCGGTTCGAAAATCTTGCCGCCGAAAAGGATCGACAACTTGCGCGGGCACTAACTTGGGCCGCATTGGTTCCTCTTGTGATTGTCGATCTCGTGCCCGGATCGATTCCGCGCTACGCGATGCCCGCCCTTGTGCCGGCAATTTGGTTGTTTGCCATGACGCTATCCGCTGACAACGTCAAATGGGCGCGTTGGACTGGTATCTGGGTCGGTGGATGGATTGCAGCTGGTGCTGCGGTCGGACTTATCC
>JBEEHZ010000206.1:0-5509 GCA_041167705.1 Verrucomicrobiota bacterium
ACACTTTCTGGCGCATTAGCCAATTGAATAACCCCCGGTTTGCGCGCCGAAATCAAATCGTGACCCGGCTGGAACACGAAGGCGGCAAACATCTGATCATCGTGCGTTACAGCCCGAGTCTTCCCAACGCCGTCGAATGGGTTTACAACGGCGCAGACATCGATCGCGCCGCCGTAATTTGGGCACGTGAGATGGATCCAGCTCAGAATCGCAAACTGCTCGATTACTTCAAAGACCGTCGCGTCTGGTTGTTGCAAGTTGATCCGGGGAAAACGCAACTGCTCCCGTATCCACCCAGAGCTGATCCTGGTTTTTCAATGCTCCGTCTTCAGAAAAATGTAGCGCTTGCGAACGGGTTTTGTGCACATTGACTGGTTCCGTCGCAACTGAATCAATTACGGCGCATGATTTACGACCTAACTTTGCAAACCGCCGGAATGGTAGCGGGCTCGTTGCTCGTGCTTCTGACCTTGCCTGGCTTCTTCAAGCCGGCCCTTGTCCAAAATTGGTTGAAACGTTTCCCGCGCTCGGGCATCGCCGGGATTGTTCTTCTGAGTTTGGTTTTGGTTTGGTCTTTCTGGCTCCTCGCCACGATGGAGATGGGCGAGTTCTCCAGCTTTCGCCGTCCGCTGATGATCGTGCTCCCGATCGGTTATGTGCTCGTGCTGCGATTCGCGGAAGAATTCCTCGCTGTTCGCGCGCTCGGCATTCTTTGCTTGCTCGCCGCCGAGCCTTTATTGGAGGCAGCGTTCTTTCGCTACGAAACCAGCCGTTTGTTTGTGACGGTGCTCGCCTATTTGCTCATCGTGGCAGGTCTTTTTTGGGTAACGATGCCATACTTGCTGCGCGACCAAATCAATTGGAGCGCGCGTAGCAACACGCGTTGGCACGCAGTGCACGGTATCGCGGCGGTTTACGGGATCGCGATTCTCGCCTGCGCCTTTACCCAATATTAGTCTCGAGTTGAACCGGGTCCTCGTGATTCGCGGCGGCGCGATCGGCGATTTCATTCTCACTCTCCCGGCGCTCAAAGCATTACGCGATGCGTATCCGAGTGCGCACATCGAAATCCTCGGCAACAAACACGTCGCGGTGCTCGCCGAGGAACGTTGTTATGCGGCACTCGTGCGCTCGATTGAATCGGCGCTGCTTTTGCGATTCTTTGCCAAAGATGCAGATCTGCCGGCCGAACTGGCATTGTATTTCGCCGAGTTCGATCTCATCGTCACTTATCTTTACGACCCTGACCTAATTTTCGAAACGAATTTGCGGCGGAGCGGCGCGCGAAAAATTGTCCACGGTCCGGCCAAGATCGAAAATTCTTCGCACGCATCGCGCCAGCTCGCCCAGCCAATCAACGAGCTCGGTGTCTCAATTTCGGATTTTGCGCCGAAACTTTACCCGTCGAGCGAAGGTCGACATCGTGCCCGGGAATTTCTCGCTGGATTAGCGGCTCCGATTGTTGCGTTTCATCCGGGCAGCGGAAGCCGTGAAAAAAACTGGCCGCTGCAAAACTGGATGGAGCTTGGAAATCATGCCCTCGGAAATTTCTCCGGTTCGCTCCTGATCATCTCCGGGGAAGCGGACGAAGATCAAATCCGGCAACTCGAATCAATCTGGCAAAGTCCACGGGTGCGATTCGCAAAATTTTTGCCGTTGCCAGATCTGGCGGCAGCACTCGAACATACGATCTTCGTTGGACACGACAGCGGTATCTCCCATTTGGCCGCGGCCGTCGGCGCAAACTGCATTTTGCTGTTCGGTCCCACCGATCCGGTGGTTTGGGCGCCGCTGAACGAAAATGCGCGAGTCATTCGTGCGCCGAACGGAAACTTGCGCCGTCTTGATGTCGATCTTGTGCGCGCGACGCTGGATCAGGAGCTGATGCGCATCGGCATCAGCACATAAAGGAACGGCGTCTGAATCTTCAAAACGCCGGGACTCATCTCGTCGATCAGATCGAGAAAGACTTCGTCCTCAGTCAGATTACGTAGTGGCGCCATCAGAAATTCCGGATTGAACGCGATCGAAAAATCGCGGCCTTTGTACTGCACCGGCAGCGATTCCTTGGCTTCGCCGACTTCCGGAGTATTGGCGGTGATGTCGATGTTGTTCTTGGCGAAGTTCAGCTTGATCGAATTCGATTTTTCGCTCGCCAAGAGCGACACGCGCCGCAGGGAATTCAAAAATGTCTCGCGCTCGAGGGTCACGCGCTCCTTGGCTTCCCCTGGAATAACCTGTTTGTAATTTGGATAATTGCCTTCGATCAGCTTCGAGACGAGCAACGTCTTGTTCAAATCGAAAGCGATCTGTCCGCTGGACACGCTGACTTTCACGTCGCCATCATCGGCCAGGAGACGCTGCAGTTCGGTGACGGCCTTGGTTGGAACAATGATGTCGGCTTCCTGGCTCCGTGGAATTTCCAATTCGATATCGACCATGGCCAGCCGACGGCCATCCGTGGCCACTAGAGTGAGTTTGTTCTCCTTCAAGCTAAACAGGAGCCCGTTCAGCACGTAACGCGTTTCGTCGGTCGAGATCGCATAGGAAGTTTTCTTCAAGCCATCACGCAAATCTTTCTGACGAATCGTAACCACCTTGGCGTCTTCAAATTTCGGCAGTGGCGGAAATTCTTCTTCCGGCAAGCCAAGGATTTTGAAGAAACTCTGTCCGCTCCGAATGGAAGCGGCGTTTTTTCCATCGACATCAATTTGGATTTCGCTCGAGGGAAGCTCGCGCACGATGTTGAAAAGCCGGCGCGCCGGAAGCGTGGTCGCTCCTTCCTTTTCCACTTCTGCTTCAAAACTTCCGCGAACCCCGACATCTAAATCAGTGGTCGTGAGATGAACTTCGCCATCGCTTGCTTGCAGCAGAACGTTCGAAAGAATCGGCAACGTCGTGCGCGTGCTGACTACGTTTTGGACCTGTTGTAAACCTTCCAACAGCTTTTCTTTTGTGGCGCTAAACTTCATGTCGGCAAATCTGCCTAAGATGTTAGGCGTGCGATCTTATTCGGCAAATGTAATCTCACAGCGCAATTAGCGTTGCAAAGCACTATCGATAAACGAAATCGTCTGCCGAATGCTGTCCTGCTCTTGCATTCGCTTTTTCACCAATTTGCACGCGTGCAGCACAGTTCCATGATCGCGCCCGCCGAACGCATCTCCAATTTCGTTGAGCGAAGATTTAGTTAATTCGCGAGCCAGGTACATCGCCACCTGCCGCGGGAACGCGATGCTCGCCGGACGGCGTTTGCTCGTCATGTCCGCCAGCCGCACATCGAAATGCTCTGCCACCCGCCGTTGAATTTGCTCGATCGTGATCGAAGTGCGCGCTTCCTCCTGCAAAATGTCTTTGAGTAAGTGTTCGATCACTTCGCCCGTAAGCTGTTTCCCGCTGAGCGACGCGAACGATGCAACACGCATCAGCGCGCCCTCCAATCGACGGACATTGCTCCGAATTCGGTTCGCTAGAAATTCGAAGGTTTCATCTGGCAATTTGATCTGCATGCCGCGCGCTTTTTTCCGCAAAATCGCAAGGCGCGTCTCGACCGCAGGCGGCTGGAGCTCGGCGGTCAGGCCCCATTCAAATCGCGAGACCAATCGATGCTCGAGATTGGTGATCTCCGACGCCGGCCGGTCGCACGAAAGCACGATCTGTTTATGTCCGTCGAAAAGCGTATTGAAAGTGTGGAAAAATTCCTCCTGTGACCGTTCCTTGCCGCCGAGAAATTGAATGTCGTCAATGCACAAGAGATCGGCCTGGCGGTAGCGCTTCCGGAATTTGACCAGGTTGTTGTGCTGAATCGCGTCGATGAATTCGTTGATGAAAAGCTCGCTCGAAAGGTAAATCACCTTCATGTTTTTCTTTTTCGCGAGCACGTACTGGCCGATCGCCTGCATCAGGTGCGTTTTGCCAAGGCCGACGCCCCCATAGATGAAAAGTGGGTTGTAAGTGCGCGCCGGCGCTTGCGAGACCGCGAGACTGGCCGCGTGCGCGATTTCATTATTTGGTCCGATCACGAACGATTCAAATGTGTTGCGCGGATTGAGTCCAAGCGAACTGGCACTCGCCGACTTCGTTTCGCGGCCGGAATCAGTTTGTTTCGAGACGCTGATCGCTTCAATTTCTTCAACCGTCGATTCGGACGAAATGAATTTAATTCCGCGCGGTTCGCCCAAAGCCGTCACCACGGCCGCCTGGAGCGCCGACATGTGGTTACTCTCGATCCAGTATTGATAGATATTGTTCGGCACTCGAAAACTGAGCGTCTTGTCCGTGGCGCCGACTAATTGAACGGCCGAGAACCAACGCTTGAAAGTGTCCGCGCTAACTTGAGGTTTTAGAGCGGCCGACAATTTCTGCCAAAGCTGGGTACATTTCTCGTCCATAGGGGACTTGTTAACAGTGTTACACAATCGCCATACAGGCGGCTGTCAGAGGGATTTTGGACTTCGAATGAAAGAGGCGTTTTCTGAACGCCGCATCCCTTCGAAGCATCAAAAAACGCGAAAAACTGTAAAAGTCGTTAAAATACGAGGGGAAACTCGCACTCGGTTTGCGCGCAATGAAACGTTGCGAACCAGGGTCGACATCTCCTTTATCTTCTCGATTTAGCAGGGTTAAGGGCTTACTCATTCTCGGGAATTAATATTTCTTAGACATGTTCACATCTTATTCACACGCGCCTTCCTTTCGCCCCTGCCGCTGGCTTGAGATTAGAAATCGACTCCAACTGCGACAAGAAAAAATCTGAACTTTATTTTTCTTTTTCGGTCAAAAAAATCTTGACTGAAAAACCAAAACGAGCGTGTCCCCAAGCAACGAAAATTTCTCTTATCGGCGACGTGTTATCGACTTTGCACCCCTCGGCATTTTCCTTGCTTCATCACACTGGTAATATGTTTCTGCGCCTTTGATTCAACATGCCGCGCATTCTGATTTCATTCGTTCTCTTGATTTTCGTCGCCTCAACGACGCGCGGCGCCGAAGACACGCCGCTGCTGCCGCCTTTTGGATTTCGCTGGAATGATTCGATGGCGCGCGTCGAAGCGGTGCTTAAAGGCGCCAAAGCGTCGATCGTTAAGCGCGAGAAAAACGAAAACCGCGAAGTCTGGACGGTGGAAGGCCTCGTCCACCCCGGATTGAAGCGAACGCTTTTTACTTTTAAAGCCGGCGCGTTATTTGGCGTTGAATTACAATATGAATATCCCGATTGGTCGATCGAACGTTACAACGAACGAATGGGCGAAATCCGCCGCTACTTTGACGCCAAGTACGGCGTCGGCAAATTAGTGTCCCGCACCCGCGATACAGATTCCGATGTTGTCGTAACGCTCGTCGGTTACCAATGGACCATCGGCGCGACCATGCTCGAGCTTTTCTATTTTTCCGCGCAACACGAACCGTTCTCCCCCGTCCGCGTCATCTCGGTCAATTACAAAGCGCTCTAGAATTAAAGCGTGGTCTCCGCGACCGCTTTTTGTCGATGTTTCGCGCCGCTCTGCGT
>JBEEHZ010000207.1:0-6468 GCA_041167705.1 Verrucomicrobiota bacterium
CATTGTTTCAAAATTTTTGGGCTGCCGTCCTTCGAGGTGTGCTCCATCACCGCAACGACACGCTTCACCCCGGCGACCAGGTCCATCGCGCCACCCGGACCTTTGATCATTTTTCCCGGAATCATCCAGTTCGCGATGTCGCCGCTGTCGGTCACTTCGAATGCGCCCAGGATCGCAAGATCGATGTGACCGCCGCGAATCTGTCCAAACGAATCGGCGCTCGAGAAATAAGCTGACCCAGGCCGTTCGGTAATCGTTTGTTTGCCCGCGTTAATCAGGTCGGCGTCAATCTTATCTTCTGTCGGAAACGGGCCGATGCCGAGCAGGCCGTTCTCGGACTGCAATGTCACGTTCATGCCTTCGGGAATGTAATTGGCCACCAGCGTCGGGATACCGATGCCGAGATTGACGTAATAGCCGTCGCGCAATTCCTGCGCAGCACGCTTCGCCATCAACTCGCGGATCGGGTTTTCTTTTTTCGCAGTCGCGCTGCCCTGCATGGTGCAGAACTCGATGCGTTTTTCGTACTTCGCGCCTTCGATGATGCGATCAACGAAAATGCCCGGCGTGTGGATCTGGTCGGGATCAAGCTCGCCGATCTCAACAAGTTGCTCGACTTCCGCAACGCACACTTTGCCGCAACTGGCGATCATCGGATTGAAATTCCGCGACGTTTTTCGATAAATGAGGTTGCCGGATTTGTCGCCTTTCCATGCCTTCACGATCGAGACCTCGGCCATGATGCCGGGTTCCAGCACGTATTCTTTGCCGTCGAAAACTTTTGTCTCCTTGCCCTCGGTGAGTTTCGTCCCGAAGCCGGTCCGAGTGTAAAACCCCGGGATTCCCGCGCCGCCCGCGCGCAATCGCTCCGCCAATGTGCCCTGTGGAATGAGCTCAAGATCGAGTTCACCAGCGAGCACCTGGCGCTCGAACTCTTTGTTCTCGCCGACGTAAGAGGCCATGACCTTTGTCACTTGGCGCGTGGTGAGCAGAACTCCCATGCCGAAACCATCCACGCCGGCGTTGTTTCCGACGATGGTGAGGCCCTTGACGCCACTCGCGTGCAAGGCCGCGATGAGATTCTCCGGAATCCCGCACAACCCGAATCCGCCGGCAGCAATCGTCATGTTGTCGTGAAGCAGGCCGTTAAGCGCAGCCGTCGCGTCAGGGTAGACTTTGCTCATGTGGAAAGATTAACCACGGATTATCCGAATGCGAGTGAGACGGCGTCGTCCAGAGTTGCCGACGCAGAATTCATCGGCAGATTGGGGTTTCAATTTTCCAATGACCAAAACGCTCGCTCATCAGCTCGCCAACTACGCCTGCGAGTTAAAATTTGAAGATCTCTCGAAGGAAGTCGTTCACGAAGTTAAACGGCGCCTGATCGATTCTCTCGGTTGCGCGCTCGGCGCCTGGAATGAGGAGCCGTGCGTGATTGCGCGCAACGTCGCCTCAGAGTTTTCGGCAAAACGAGGATCGACAATCATTGGAACGACCCACCAAGCGCCGCCGGATTGGGCCGCGTTCGCGAACGGCTGTTGCATTCGCTATTTCGATTACAACGACACCTATCTTTCGAAAGAACCGGCGCATCCGAGCGATAATATTTCCGCGGCGCTGGCGATCGCGGAAAGCCTTGGGTCATCCGGACGCGAATTGATCACCGCAATTGCGCTGGCCTATGAAGTGCAATGCCGCTTCTGCGACGCGGCCAGCATTCGTGCCCGCGGGTGGGATCATCCCACCTACGGGGATTTTTCCACCGCGCTCGCGTGCGCAAATTTGATGAACCTCGATCCTGAAAAAGCGCGACACGCGGTGAACATTGCGGGCGTCGCCTGCGCCGCGATGCGACAAGCGCGGGTTGGTGAACTCTCGCATTGGAAAGGGGTCGCGTTCGCAAACGCGGCGCGTCATGGAGTTTACTCGGCATTACTCGCGCGCGCGGGAATGACCGGGCCTGCACCGATTTTCGAAGGACAGATGGGTTTCGAGAAACAACTCGGCGTCACGCTGGGCAATGTCGGCGAGAAATTTGTGAAGCGGCCGGATGCAAAAAGCCCCAATGAAGGCACGGCGGCGATGATTCTTAACACCAGCATCAAGTTTTGGCCGGCCGAATATCACAGCCAGAGCGCGATCGAAGCGGCGTTGTTTCTGCGGCAACAAATTCTCGATCCTGCGCTGGTGAAATCGATGACGATCGAAAGTCATGATGCCTCCGTCGATATTATCGGAAGCGAACCGGAAAAATGGAAACCGGAGACGCGCGAAACCGCCGATCACAGTTTGCCATACATCACCGCTATCGCCCTGATCGATGGCGAGGTAACCGAGAAGCAATTTCAACCGGAGCGTTTCATGGATCCAAAGATCTGGAAATTTCTGGAGAACGTGAAAGTCGAGCGTAATGCGGAGCTGAGCGCGATGTACCCCGGCGCAGTGGCCAACATCGTGCATGTCGATCTTGCGGACGGCAGGCGATTGACCAAGCGCGTCGATTATCCGCTCGGGCACGCCAAGAATCCGCTCGAAGACTTTGAAGTCGAAAAGAAGTTTTTGTCGCTGGTCGTTCCGACGTTCACCCGCGATCACGCCGCTAAAATCATTGAGCACGTCTGGAGTCTGGACGAACAGAAGGACGTCCATCATTTGATGAAGCTGGTGCGAGTTCATTGAGCATGAAAAAAACCGAGCGCGTAACGACAACGTTCCGGCAACTGATCGCGAAGGGAACCGTGATGATGCCGGGCGTGCCAAATGCAGCCATGGCGCGACAGGTCGAGCGCGCCGGTTTCGATGCGGTTTATGTTAGCGGAGCGGGAATGGTCAACGCGACCGCTGGCGTACCCGACATTGGTTTACTGACCCTGACCGAAGTCGCGCGATTGGCCGGTTACATCGCGAAGGCGGTGAAGATTCCTGCGATTGTCGATGCGGATACGGGTTTTGGCGGGTCGGAAAATGTTGCGCGAACAATTCAGGAATTGGAAAAAGCCGGCCTGGCCGGTTGTCACATCGAGGACCAGGAATTTCCGAAGCGTTGCGGACACCTCTCCGGCAAATCGATTGTTGATGTTGAAGAGATGGTGGGAAAAATTAAAGCGGCAGTAGCGGCACGCCGGGATCCTGATTTCATGATCATCGCGCGCACGGATGCCCGGGCGGTGGAGGACTTTGATCGCGCGGTCGAGCGGGCCGGGGAGTATCTCGCAGCCGGCGCAGATGCGATTTTTCCGGAAGCGTTGCAAACTGCGGACGAGTTTCGCGATTTCGCAAAAGAGATCGATCTGCCGTTGCTCGCGAACATGACTGAGTTCGGCAAAAGCCCGCTCCTTTCCTTTAAGGACCTCTCCGATTTTGGTTACCGGATGGTGATTTTCCCGCAGAGCGCATTCCGGGTTGCAATGAAAGCGAGCGAAGGGTTCTTGCGCGCGTTGAAAAAGGCCGGTACGCAATCGGATTGGATCGACAAGATGCAGACGCGCGAGGAGCTTTACCAGCTGCTCGACTACGACCCAACGGCGGAAGAATGGTCAGGTTTTCGCGACTGATCATTTGTCGAATGGCGGATCGTTGTTAACGTGAACGAAGACAATGAGCACTGAAGCAAAACCAGAATACAGCCCAGGTTTGGCCGGCGTGATTGCGGGTGAAACCAAAATTTGCTGGGTCGATCCGAATGCCGGCCTGATGTACCGCGGCTACGACATTCACGAGATGGGCGACAAGGCGACGTTCGAGGAAGTCGCTTATTTGCTCCTGAACGGCGAATTGCCGAACGCAAAACAGCTGAAGGAATTCAAGGAACAAATCGCCGCTCAACGCGATTTGCCGAAGGAAGTGATCGAGATGCTGCGGCTTTTGCCGAAATCGACGCATCCGATGGACATGCTTCGCACGGGTGTCTCGATGCTAAGCGCGTTCGATAAAGATATAAGTGACAACTCCCACGACGCGAACATTCACAAATCGATCAAACTGATCGCGCGCGTGATGACGTTGATCACGGACGGCTGGCGGATTTTACACAATCAAGAGCCGTTGCCGGAAAAACCGGAGCTGAGCCAGGCTGGCAATTTCTTTTACAAACTAGATGGCAAAGTCCCCGAGGCTTGGCAGACGCGGATGATGGACACAATTTTTAATCTGTATGCCGATCACGAATTCAACGCGTCCACCTTTGCGGCGCGTGTGACCGCGTCCACGCTCGCCGGAATTTACGCGGCGGTGACATCGGCGGTCGGGACGTTGAAAGGACCATTGCACGGCGGCGCGAATGAGGAATCGATGAAGATGCTCGAAGAAATTAAAACGCCCGATCGCGCCGAGGAATGGCTCAAGAAACAACTCGCCGCCAAGGCGAAGATTATGGGATTCGGACATCGCGTTTACAAAAAGGGCGACTCGCGTGTGCCGGTGATGCGCAAGATCGCGCACGATCTCGGCAAGCGAACGGGAAAAGAGAACTGGGTGCTCATTTGTGAAAAACTCGAAGAAGTGATGGACCGCGAAAAAGGTCTTTGCGCGAATGTCGATCTTTACGCGGCGCCGGTTTTCTGGATGCTCGGATTCAAACCTGAGCTCAACACGCCACTGTTTGCCGCATCACGCGTCGCGGGTTGGTGCGCGCACGTGACCGAGCAGCACGACAACAATCGATTGATTCGGCCGCGATCGCTTTACACCGGCCCGAAGCTCCGAAAATATCCCGGTCCAGCGAGCGGCAGGTGAACTGTAGCGGCGGTCTGTGACCGCCGGACTAATTATTTTCGCCGCTCATAGAGCGCCGCTTCAATGAAAGAATCGCAATCGCTTCAAGAGCAGTACGCTCCCGAAAATGCATGCTGGGGTTGTGGCCCGGCGAATCCTGACGGTTTGCGGATCCGCAGTTTTGCCAAAAACGGCGAAGTCGTCGCCGAATGGAGACCGCAACCGAAATACGAAGCATTTCCCGGCGTGTTAAATGGCGGAATCATTGGAACGTTGCTCGACTGTCATTGCAATTGGACGGCGGCCTACCACTTGATGAAAAAGGCGGGAGCGGACCACCCGCCCTGCACAGTGACCGCCGAATATGCGATCAAACTGCTGCGGCCGACACCGACGAACGGGCCGATTTCGCTTTCAGCGCACGTTGTCGATCTAACCGACACCCGCGCGACGGTCGAAGGAACATTGAGTGCCGCCGGAAAGGCCTGCGCCACCTGTCGCGGAGTTTTTGTCGCGGTGAAAGAAGGCCATCCCGCGTTTCATCGCTGGTAGCAGTGCGCGAAATGATTCGACGCCCTTTGTTGCTTGCCATACTCGCGGTCACAACGCTGTTTTTAGGAAGCGCATACGCGATCGAAAATGTGGAGATTCGGATCAGCGAGCTGGCAAAATCTACCGGGTCGCGCATCGGCCTGAGCGCAATCGATATAAAGAGCGGGCGACGGATCCAGCATCTGTCTAACGAACGGTTCCCGATGTGCAGCACATTCAAATTGCTTGCCGTGGGGGCGGTTTTGCAGCGCGTGGATGCAGGGCAAGAAAAACTGGATCGATTTGTGTCCTACAGTGAGAAAGATCTGCTGGAGTACGCTCCGGTCACACGGCAACATGTGCAGGAAGGTGGGATGACGCTGGAAGCGCTTTGCCAGGCCGCAATTGAGCAAAGCGACAACACCGCCGCGAACCTTGTCCTCCAAGCGATTGGCGGTCCAGTTGGAGAGACGAAGTTTGCTCGCTCAATTGGAGATGACGTCACGCGGCTCGATCGGAATGAACCGGCTCTCAATGATTGGAGCGTTGGTGATGATAGGGACACGACGAGCCCGGGGGCGATCTGCGAAGATCTTCAACGTTTACTTCTGACCGACGTTTTGTCGAAAGAGTCGCGAGATCGACTTAATCACTGGCTTGAATCGAGTCAGACCGGCACGGCACTGATTCGGGCGAGCGTTCCGTCTGGTTGGCGCGCTGGCGATAAAACCGGCCGTTCGGGCAGCGGGGCGACAAACGATGTCGCGGTCATCTATCCACCGGACGGCGCACCGATTTTCGTCGCGATTTATATTTTCAACGCATCGGCCTCCGATGAGCAACGATCCGCCACCCTATCAACTCTGGCTCGTCTTGTCTGTGAGGCGTTCCGACCGGATCTAACAAAATAAGCCGCTACAGCTGCGGCGAGAGCAGAGTCGCTGCCTGGTCCAGTGGATTGCCCAGATGGAAACCGCCTACTTCCCCGGGAGTAATTTCGCGCGATCGCCGTTTGTCGATTTCGAACAGATGACTTTGTTGGGCGGCAAAGTCCGAATCTAGCACGTCGAGATTCGCTTCGTCATTGAGGCGAATCGACCGATTGTCGAAGTTGCCCGAGCCCACTGAGACGAACTTGTCGTCCACGATCATGAGTTTCACGTGGATCATCGTCGGCTGGTATTCATAGATTTTGATTCCAGCTTTCAATAATTCTGGCCAACG
>JBEEHZ010000208.1:0-4346 GCA_041167705.1 Verrucomicrobiota bacterium
GAAACGCAGTTCGAATTACTGGCCGAGCAAAATTCCGCCGGACCGTTGGTGGACCGGGCGCTGTTTTTTGCAGGCGAGGCGGCGATGGCGAGCATGGCTGGTCAATCGCTCGATCGCGCCCTTGTCCTTTTCGATCGCGTTGTGCAACTCAATGGCGAATTGAAATGGGCCGCGCGCAACGAGCAGGCGGTGATCGAGCGCAAGCTGGGTAAACCGCAGGACGCTCTTGTTCTCTATGATGAAGTCCTAAACGGCGCAGCTCGACCGGCCGAAAAACGCGAAGCGATTTGCGGAAAAGGCGATATCTTTTTCGAGATGGCCGCGAGCGACCCGCAGAATTATCAACGCGCGATCGAAGCTTACGATAAACTGGCGGCCGATCGAGATGCACCGGCGCACTGGCGGAACCAGGCGCTGTTCAAGAAAGGTCTCTGTCTGGAAAAGAAAGCCGACCGCGCAGGCGCGCTTGCCAGTTTTTACACCGTTCTGGACGAGGGTATCCGACCGGACCGACCACACGAATTTTTTTGGCTTTACAAAGCGGGATTTAACGCCGGCCAACTGTTGGAAGCGGATGCGAAATGGGAATCGGCTGCCGCCGTCTACGAAAAACTTGCGGCCGCGGGTGGAACGCGTTCAGACGAAGCTCGGGAACGACTCGATCGGCTTCGCCTTGAGCACTTTCTGCGACAGTGATAGCCGGAATCGTCTCTTGTTTGTCCTTGTCTTTAAGCCCCGAAAGACGGACTATATGAGCATGACAACTGTAATTAAGCCACGTGGCTTGTGCGGTTGGTCGGTTCGATGCGCGACGGTCGCGATTTCAGTCGCGTTTTGCGCATCGGCTTTTGCTGCTCCGAGCAAGAGCGTCGCAACCTCAAAACAGCAAACTGTTTTGAAAAGCAAAAGGTGCGTCGCTTTGATCACAGGTTCGGCCGTTCGCCAATCCTGTGACCGGCTCAGCGTAATCCCGACCACGCCGTATCAGCTGGACCGCATCGGCGGCCACTCGGCAACCAACGATTAATTTTGGCGAAGTAAAAACTTCGCTGGAATTTGTTTTCCGGCGCCCTCACGCCGGCACGCAGGATTATTTCCAAGTCATAAGCATACGCAGGCCGCGGCCTACTTTCTCGATGCGATGGCCATCTGCCATCTTACGCAGTTTCTGGTACCGCTTTCGTCCTGTCTTCATTTCGCGGATGAATTCACGCGCAAACTTTCCAGAACGAATATCGCGCAAAACCGCTCGCATCTCCTTCTGAACTCGCGCGTTGATGATTCGCGGACCCGCGGTCAATTCGCCCCATTTGGCGGTATCCGAAATGAGTGCCCGCATTCCGCGCATTCCGGATTCGTGAATTAGATCGACAATAAATTTGAGCTCGTGGAGACATTCGAAATACGCCAGCTCGGGCGGATAACCCGCTTTCACCAGGGTATCGAACCCGGCGCGAATGAGGGCGCTTGTCCCTCCGCAAAGCACGGCTTGTTCGCCAAATAAATCCGTTTCCGTTTCATCACGAAAGCTCGTCTCAATCACGCCGGCGCGGGTACAACCGATCGCCTTCGCCCACGCCAGCGCGGTTCGCTTGGCCCGGCCACTTCGGTTCTGCTGAACCGCGATCAATCCAGGAACGCCGCGACCGTTGATGAATTCGCTTCGCACCATCGGCCCGAGCCCCTTCGGAGCGACCATCACAACATCGACATCTTTTCGCGGAACAATCGTTCGATAAAAGATCGCAAAGCCGTGGGCGAAGAGAAGCGTTTGGCCCGCTCGCAAATTCGGAGCAACTTCTTTCTTATAGACGACGGGCATCTTTGTGTCGGGAAGCGCGAGAAAGATGACGTCGCCGCACCGCACCGCGTCCGGCGTCTCGAAAACCTTGAGATGATTTCGTTTTGCACGAACGCGCGATTTGCTTCCGCGATAAAGACCGACGACGACCTTCATCCCGCGATCCCGCAAGTTGAGCGCGTGGGCGTGTCCCTGTGCGCCAAAGCCGATGACGGCACAGGTTTTCCCTTTTAGCCAGGCAAGATCGACATCTTTATCGCGGTAGATGCGCACAGCCATATCTTGACCGTGCAGAGCCGAATTGCCAATGATCCTAGGTCAGCCCGGTATTCTTCCAAAAACACCAAAATTACAAAAGCAGATTGCGTCCCGCACGCAGGTCCTATGAAAAACGTGCAACGAATGGGGTCAGGGCAGCCGTTTCAGTTGGGGATTGTTTGATTCTGCACCAGTGATCTTAGGTAAGAAGCTTTGGCCAGTTCGGAACGTGCCTCCACATTGCGCCCCATTTTTTCCAAGATGTCCGAAAGGACAACGTATTGACTAGGTTGATCCGGCTGGCGCGCTACGACACGCTGTTGAATTCGAAACGCGTCATCGAGCTTGTTCGCGCGCACCCGCATCTCGACCATCAGCCGCAATGCTTGGGTATCGTGGACGTCAAGCCGACTTGCTAGGCGTAACGCCCCTTCGGCACGGTCCGAATCGCCCCTTTGAGCGTATAACCGCCCTAGCGCAAGTGCCGCGGCGTGATGCCACCAATTTTTCAGAGCAAAGCCCTCTACTAATCCCAAGGCAGCATCGGGTCCGTCCCTTTCCCGCACGATTTCGGCCTCCAGACTTACCAGGTCCCAAACTTCCGGATAATCGTTATGCGCTCGTTCGAGAATTGCCAAAGCTGAGTCGTCTTGATGAGCATTATGCCGAACACTCGCCAGGTTTAGAGCTCCGATCCAGGTTCGAGGATATTCTTGGCGAGTTCTATTTGAATTTTTCTCGATCACCGCAAACAGAGCTTCCGCCTCCTTACTTTTTCCTTCGCGAGCAAGAACACTGGCGAGGTTATTTTGCGCGATCGGATAATCGGGATTTTGTTCAAGCACTGAACGAAATATGCGCTCCGCTTCAGCATACGCACCGCGAGCATAGTAAACTTGACCAAGGTTGATGGCGACTCGCGCGCTTCTACTTCCTGCCTCAAAAGTGCGCTTGTAAAACGTCTCCTCATTCGACCAGTCGCCGCTCCGGATAAAACTGCGGGAGCCGAGCGCAAGGATAGCTAAGAGCGCCAAGCTTGCGACCAAAGGGCGGAAGGAGATTGGCAATCGAAATAGAAAACCAGCGCCAAAGATGAGGAGACCGACGCTCGGCAAATATAACCAATGTTCTGCTGCCGTTGCATTGAGTTGTATGATGTTAGAGATCGGAAGATACGCAGCTATAAACCAGGCTGCGCCAAATACGCGCATTGCTTGCCAGCGATCTTTTTTGAGGCTGCCAAGGAGTAACATCGCGAAGACGGCCAATCCGAGGATCGACAAATACTCTGTGCCGATTGTTCTTCGCCAACTTTCAGAATCTTGATAGTGCATCGGATTAGGCACGACCGTGCGCTCCATATATAAGTTGGACGGCCAAACCATTAATCGACCGTAATCACCTAGCGCCCGCGCCATGAGGATCGCGCGCACAGGCGGCGTGAAAACCTCCGTAGCCGAAAAGGTTGGCCTGACGGCTGGTAGGTGCCGCAATCCCGCATAGGTCAAAACCAGGCCGACGCAGCACGCTAGCGCACCAACTCGCGTGCGAAATCCAATCTGTCGCTCGATGAAAAGCAAATGCGAAACAAAAAGGAGGACCCAGATGATCGCAATTTCACGCGAACAGAGCGCAAGCAGGCCCGAGACGGTCGCTAAGAAATAGATTAAAAGCCGAGCGATTCGATTAGTTGTTCGAGTTGCCCCCAGAAAGAGAAGCCATCCGGCAGCCGAAAAAAGGAAAGCAAGACTGTCTGCACGTCCCGAAATGTAATCGATCGCTGCACTGTGAACGGGATGCACGATCCAGAGTAATGCGACCAAGAAAGCGGTGTGAGAAATCCACGGTATCCGCTTGAGTGCTTTCTGCCGAATTGCTCGCGGCGATCGACGAAAACGGAACGAAAGAATGAGTTCTTGCAAAAGAAAATAGAGCAGAATGCCGCTACTGACATGCAAGAGCACATTGGTGAGATGAAAGCCGAATTCGTTCGTGTTCCAAAAGAAATAGTCGATGAAATACGAGATGTTTTGCACCGGCCGATAATGGGATGAATAGGAGTCTAGAAATAAGTAGTGGCGAAATGACTCCAAAATCAGGACCGGCGTCTTAATAAATGGATTGTTCCGAACAAGGTACTGATCGTCCCAAATGCACTGCCCTTGTAGCGCGGGCAAACGAACGATGACTCCCAGCAGCACAAGACTCAGGCAGCGCAACCAATCAGCACGGAGTAACCGTCGTAAGGGACGGCGAGGAAGTTTCGAAACGGGCGCGTGCACACAAC
>JBEEHZ010000209.1:0-3088 GCA_041167705.1 Verrucomicrobiota bacterium
TTCTGACGGAGCTACGAGATCGTTTCCCGGACAATGAACTATATTCACGTGAGCTCGGCCGGCTCACTGCGGAAACTCGATAATTTCCCTCCGCCAATTCTTAGAATGGGCCAATCAACATGAGAGCATCTCCAGAATTCCGTGTTGAGATCGACCACATTCGCAATCACTACGATCGATTGTCTTTTCTTTACCGGCTCTTCTGGGGAGAACATCTGCATCACGGATATTGGGACGCTGATCTTTCATCAGCCCAAGCCCAGGTGCGATTGATGGAACGCCTGGCGGAGCGGGCGCACGTTCCGCGTGGTGTTTCCGTGCTCGACATAGGCTGCGGCCTCGGAGGCTCCGCTTTCTGGCTCGCTGATCGGTTCGATTGCAATGTAACCGGCATGACGATCAGTCCGGTGCAAGCCAGGATGGCGAACAAAAAGGCGAAGGCTCGAGGTCTGAGTGATCGCGTTCGTTTTGAAGTGCAGGACGCGAATCAATGGCAGCCTCAGCCCGAGAGCGTGGACATGGTCTGGATCATGGAAAGCAGCGAACATTTTCAGGACAAGAAAGGATTTTTTGCACGCTGCGCATCCGCGTTGAAATCGGGCGGCGTCCTTGCTGTGTGTGCCTGGCTCCGACGGGATGGACCACCGATGTCGAAAGACGAGCAAAAACTGGTGGCGACAATCGGAGAGGCGATGCTGAGTGCAAGTTTGGATGGTCTGAGCGATTACAAAAGATGGATGCAAGAGGCTGGTCTCGTCGTAGAGACGGCCGAAGACATAACTCGATACGTTGAGCGCACCTGGGAGCAATGCACCCGCATGGCCGAACGTCCGCCCATAAAATATCTGGTGCGTTTTACCAGCGCTTCCACGCGCCGTTTCGTTCAATCGTTTCCATTAATGAAACAAGCGTACGCTGAAGGAGCGATGGCTTTCGGCTTGTTCGTCGCGAAAAAGCATGAATCGACTCGATGAAATCATTTCGGCCAAGCGCCGGGAAGTGAAACAACTGCGGTCGCGCGCGGCAGAATTGGAGCGACAAGCACGGTCGCGAAATGATTTTCGCGACTTTCGATCGGCACTGCAGCAAAGCGATGGAGGACTTGCGGTGATTGCCGAAATCAAAAAGGCATCGCCATCAGCCGGCGTGATCGCGTCATCATTCGATCCAGTTGAGATCGCGAAGAATTACGAGCTGGACAGCGCGAACGCGATTTCAGTTTTAACCGACACCAAATTCTTTCAAGGAAAACTGCAAGACCTGGCCGACGTGCGGCGCACTGTTTCGGTTCCGCTCCTGCGAAAAGATTTTATTCTCGATGAAATTCAAACCGCCGAATCAGCGGCAAATGGCGCTGATGCGATTTTGCTGATCGTGGCGGCGCTGGAGCAAGGGCAACTTGTCGATCTTCTTCACGCGACCGTGACGTATCAGCTCGACGCCCTGGTAGAGGTGCATACGCGCGAGGAATTAAATCGCGCGCTGGGTGCGGGGGCGAAGATCATCGGGATCAACAATCGCAATCTGGCGACGTTCGATGTCGATCTTGCAGTCACCGAAGACCTCTGCCGCGAAGTGCCGGACGAGATCGTTCTGGTGAGCGAAAGCGGAATCAAAACGCCGCAAGACGTTGCGAGAGTTAAAGCGTGCGGGGTGGATGCGATCCTGGTCGGCGAAGCGTTAATGCGCCGCGAAATTTCGATCGAACACCTGCGCGCGATTATCTGAGTTCTTTCGGAATCAGGGCGCCGCTTTCGGTGGAGGCGTTGCGAACGCGCGGCGAATCACGCGCCAGAGACTGCGCGGGCCAGTAACCACACTCGGGCGCGCGACCAAAACCGGACAATTGGCATGATTCAAAATGCTTCGGGTCAGATCGCCCATAATATAATGCCGCACCATGCCGCGCGCGTGTGACGAACCGGTCACAATCAATTCGTAACTGGTTTCGCGCGCCTCGGCGAAGACTTGATCGACCACGATTCCATGGCGGACATGCACTTCTGTCGGCACGCCGAGTTTTTCCAGATCTTGTTTTTGGGTGCGGAGATTGATCCCAAGCTCCGAATTCGATTCGAGCAAACGGGCGACGTCTTCCTCGAGTCGCACAAGATCGGCATAAATGGCCGGCGGCTCGGCCATGACATGCAGCAATGTGACCGAAGCTCCAACCGCGGCCGCAAGTTTTCCGGTTAACTGAACGGCTTCTTCGATGAATTCCTTCCCGCCAGTGCAAACCAGAAAGCGTTTCAATTGCGCCCACTCACCCATCGCCACGAGGACGGGGGGCGAAATAGATTTGATCACTTCATAAGTTTTTTCAGAACGCCAGTGTAGACCGGTCGAACCCGTCCGCCGCGCGCCGATTATCACCAAATCGTACTTTGCCTTCGCTGTTTCATCGACAATCTGCCGGACCGGGTCGCCCGCGCCGACCGCGATTTGCGGTGAAACATTTTTCGCGCGCAGCCACTCGGCCTGTTTCTCGAGCGCTTCACGCAACGACGGTTCGTCTTCGGCTTTTTCAGCGATGCCAAGAAGTGTCGTTTCCGCATGCAACGGCGTCGCCAGCGATCCCCCCAGCTTCGTCGCGCTGTCGGCGGCCGGCATTCCGTCACTGCAGATCAAAATTTTCATGGCGCGTTAAAATTTGTGACCGGTCATGAGTGTGTAGATGACAATGGCGGCGCCAATCAGCGGAAGCGGCACAAAGGCGAGCCGAATTTTTGGTCCGGCGAAGTACTGGGTAGAGATCGCGCCGATCTGCGCGCCAACTGCGGCGCCGGTGTTCATGACGAGCGCAATCAATATATCGACGTTGCCTTTGATTGCATGGCTGAATGTTCCGTAGCTGGCCGAGATGATGATCTCGAAAAGGTCGGTGCCGACCGCGAGATGAGTCGGAATCCCGAGCACATAAACCATCGATGGCATCCGGATGTAGCCGGCGCCGCCGCCCAGAAACCCACTGAACAATCCGCCAATGAATGCGACGGCAAGAATAACCCAGAGCGAGATCGCTTTCACGCCCGAAACAGGCAGAGAAATCATTGGCGGCAACCGAAGCCGATGTATCGCGTGGGCAATG
>JBEEHZ010000210.1:0-7579 GCA_041167705.1 Verrucomicrobiota bacterium
GCAATCGCCCGGTAAGGAAAATTTGGATGAGGACAGTGATGGAATTCACCCATATGTCGAGGTGCGCGAGAAACACCGTTCGTGCGGCGCTGTCTTTCAAGGCTTCGCCGGTCAAAGTCGACTGTTGAACATAGGCCCAGGTCGAAGTCGTCGTGTAAAGGAGCATGGACGCGGCCAGTCCAAGAAGGTAAGGCGATCCGGCGATATGAGTGATGCCTGACCAGATCGATCCGCCAATCGGTTCTTCTTGCTGCGTTTGGAGCGTCTTGTTTCCATCGGTGAAGTTGCTCGGAAAAAATCGGACCAAAAAACCTGCGGCCAAAAACATGAGGGCGGCCACCATCAAAAGATTAGCCGGTCCGACGTTTTGGACATAACGCGCGGTAATAAACGGTCCGAGAACGCCGCCGAGAGATCCGCCCACGGCGATGAAGCCGAAGAGCCGTTTGCCTTGTTCGTTCGTGAACAGATCGGTCATGAACGCCCAGAAGATTGCAGTATTGAAGAGATTGAAAACGCTGACCCATACATACAGCGCTCTACCGATCCAGACTTGCTGCGATGGAGGGCAAGTCCGCATCAGCACAAAAAAGAGCGCCAGGTTGAAAATGAAAAATCCGTAGGCAAGTGGAATGAATTTCCTCCGCGGCATCCGCGCAACCACAGCGGCGAAGAGCGCATTTGCGATCAACATCGCCACGAGCGTCGCGGTGAACATCCACGGCAGCGTCTCCAGTCGATTGCCCGCGGCGATGCTGTCGCGGATCGGACGCATGATGTAGTAGCCAGTGAGGATCAGAAAATGAAAAAGAAAGCCGAGAAGGAGCGCGCGAAGCTCGTTAGGCCTTACGTCAACGATCTTGGAGAAAAGCGATTTCATTCCCAACACGCTGTCATCCTGAGCGCGAGCGAAGGATCTCTCCTACTCGCGTAACGTTTCCCGGGTTTGGGAGATCCCTCGCATCCGCTCGGGATGACATTGCTAGGCCTTTTGTTTTTTCCACGCGGCGAGTACTTCTGCTTCTCGCTCCGGCGTCAGACCGGCGCGCAACTTCGATTGTCGATCTTGCGGAAGCGATTTGAACCAGCTGAGCGTGTCGCGCGCGGTGTCGGCAAGCGGACGAAATGTTAAACCTTTGCTCAGTGCGCGACTGATATTCGCCCGGGCGAGGCCGCTTTCTTTTCCGGTCCAGACCGGCATGTCCGACCACGGCTCCACTTTTTCCTGGGTAAGAAATTCTTCGTTCACCCACGTGAAAGTCGCGTTCGATTTCTCCGCTAGTTTAATTCCATCGAGCATTCCGCCAATGCCAAGCGGTTTCGCGGGGCCGGTCGCGTTATAAATTCCAGTCTCACCGTTTTCGACCATGCGAATCGTCCACTCGGCCAGATCGCGGGCGTCGATGAACTGAACCGGATCGTTCGGATCTCCCGGCGCGAGCACTTCGCCGCCGCGATCGATCCGCACCGGCCAGTAAGTGAACCGATCGGTCTCATCGCGCGGGCCCACAATTAATCCGGGACGAATGATCAATGTTTTCCCAGGGAACCATTTTTCGGCTTCTTTTTCCGAGAGCGCCTTGAGCGGGCCGTAGGTTTTGTAACCCGAAGCTTTCATCGCTTCGAGCGTCTCCTTGTATGAATCAGGGCCTTCGTATTTCGCGAGCGGCGCCGACTCATCAACGCCTTGTTTTATCTCGCCGTACACCGAGATCGTGGAAATGAAGACGTAGCGCTCGACATTGCCTTTCAAGATTTGCGCCGCATCGCGCACCCACGCGGGCAACGTCGTCGGATTGTCGATCACGACGTCCCATTGTCGATTTTTCAATGCGTCGAGCTTGCCGTTCCGGTCGCCAACGAGCTGTTCGACCTCGGCCGGCAGTTCGCCTGGGTGCGTTTTGCCGCGATTAAACGCTGTGACCTTGTGCCCGCGGCTGAGCGCATAGCGGACTTGATAAGGCCCGGTGAAACCGGTGCCTCCGAGAATCAGGATCCGCAAAGGCTTCACAGATTTCTCCGCGAACAAAGATGTCGATCTTGCGGTCAAAGCCAAAGCGCCTGCCCCTGAGAGTTTAATGAATTGACGACGAGTCGTGTTCACCCGGCCAATCTTGTCGTCATTCCGGTCCAAAAGCCAGTCCGGGCAGGCTACAAATTTCAACAGGGCGAATATCGCGCAAAAAAACTCTAAAAAACGTCAAAAAATCGGTTGCGCAGGCAGCGATTCTGCTCGATATGTCGCGCTCTTTATGCCGAAAACCACTCCCCTCGCCCCCCGTTTCATAGCAATTTCTACGTTCAGTTTGCTCTGCGCGACTGCGGCCCACGGCCAGCTCGTCGAATCGGCGAAATCGCGATTCATTTTCAAGGACGCCGACGGAGAAAGCGACTCGGCCGAGATCGTTACCAAATATATCCCGAAGAAAATCGTCCACCCAATTGCAAAAACGGACAGTTCAATCGATCCCAAATTGAAACGGGCCGCCACCATTGCCGAGGACCGCGCTCATGCTCATTCGCGCGAGCAATGCTGGCACTACGTCAAGGAAGCGCTGCTCGCTTCGGGCGCGGTCAATTCGTATCCAAAGAGCGTCAACGCCAAAGACGCCGCCAAAGAGCTGGTCAGTAATTACGGTTTCAAGAGGCTGTCCGTGCGTGATCCCTACAAGGCGCCAGTTGGATCAGTGCTGGTTTACAACGCGAAAAACGGCGCCGGTCACGTAGAAATCAGGACCAAGAGCGGTTTCGCGAGCGACTTTCGGTCCAAGATTCCTTCGCCGCGTCCCTTGATCGGCGTTTACACGAAGTCGTAGCCGGTAGGCGTCGATCTTCGCGCAAGATCGACAATTCGTCAGCGGCCGAGCCGGCCGAGCGGATTTCTAACGCTAGCTCCAGTCGGTCCAGCAGCCGAAGCATTGGTCGTCGCTGCGACAGCTCCGGCAGAACTCGCGGGCGCGGCATTGGTGGAGGTTGTCGTCGCTGCCGGACTCAAAGCGATTGGTTGGGAGTTGGTAATATTAGGTTTCGCCACCGCCGGAGCACCGGGCGGAATCACCTTTACACTGACGAACGGCGGATTGGAGTTCGCCCACGCTAAAGCCTGGTGTTTGGTCTCAAAAAACTTATCGATAACGATCGCGTTGCGTTCGGGAATGGTCCGGCCCAATCTGCGCGCAGCTTTGCGATTCCGGACAGCGCTACCAGTGTCGACCGCCGACAAAGCACTCCCATCAGGAAGAACGACGCGACTGCCGTAAGGAATTGTTTTTGGATCGACAGCGCAGTGACCTTGCTGCAAACGCAAACCTGTCGCCGATTTGTGCTGGCGGGTGTAGCGATCCTCGCCGCCTCCACCGCGGGCCCAGTAAACCGTCACACGCGCAAGAAGCGAATTATCACCGGTGAAACCGTTAGCCGTCGCAATGGCGGCGAGAAACAGTAGGAGGATCAATCGTTTCATAATGCCCTTCGTCGCGCCGAGCGCATGAGCGGATCAATCGGAGCGGCAAGCTGTGTTCCATCCGCATTAATTCGTGGCTGCAACTTGTTCGTTTCCGGCCAAGCGGCAGTTCGTGTCCCGCCCTTCGGCACTTCCGGCTGCGGCATTTTCAATTCTTCCCGGGATTCGGGCTGAACGATGCGAACAGTCATGAAGTGAGGATGCGATCCCTCCCAGGCAAGCGCTGCTTCTCTGGATTCGAAAAATCGATCGATGACGAGGGCGTTGCGCTGCGAAGCGGTTCGTCCCGTCACACGCGCGGCCTTTCGACTGACGACCGCTGGTCCACTATCGATGGCTGTGCAGATCGCATCCGAAAATAAGACGCGGCTGCCGAAAGGAATTCGTTTTGGATCGACCGCGCAATGTCCCGCGCGCAGACGCTCACCGTTGGAACATGCACGAAGTTGACCCTCGCCCGGCCAGTAGACGGTGATTCGCGCGAGCAATGATTCTTCGTGCGCAAAAGCCGGAGCCGTGAACAAAAAAGCAAAGCCAATAGTTGTTAGTAACAATTTCATACCCTTTTTCGCTGGAACGCCCAACGCGCATCCGGCGTAAACGCTGCTGAATCGCTGGTTTTTAATTAAGATTCGGAGCAGACCCTTAAGCTGGATCCCACTTTGACGCAAATTTTTGTTTCAGAGATATTTACGCGAGAATTATGGAAACGAGTTTCCGCTTGCGCAGTGGCATGTTCCCTGCAATAAAACGCTGGCGTGCGACGCGTTTCTGTTCTCACGATTTCATGCGCGGGAAGCTGCGCCCTTTTTGCCGCCCCGCTTCGAGCTGAAGACCTGCATGGATCAACCAAAAAGTTTGTTTATAAGGACGGCTCCGGTCAAGTCACATCCGTCCGGATAATTCATCAATACTGGAAAAAACCGATCGTTCATCCGTTTGCGAAAATCGATCCGCGCCTCGACCCAAAACTCGCGCGAGCGGCCACATTCGCCCAGGAGCGAGCGCATGCGGACTCCCAAGCGCATTGCTGGCATTACGTAAAACACGCATTGGTCGCCGCCGGGGTGATCAGTTCCTATCCAAAGACTGCCAATGCGGCCGAAGCCGGCGATGAGCTAATGTACAGTTACGGATTCAAACGATTGCCAATTCGCGATCCGTACGCGGCACCGATCGGCGCGGTGCTCGTTTATGGGAACCGGTCTCACGGTCACGTTGAAATTCGAACCAAGGATGGATTCGTAAGCGATTATCACAGCAAAAATCGCTGCTTTTATCCGTTGATTGCCGTTTACGGAAAATTCGGATCCTGAATCACTCATCCGAATTCGAATCGACCGAATGAAAGCGGTAACCGATACCCGATTCGGTCTTAATTAAAAGGGGGGTGGCTGGATCGACTTCTATCTTCTGACGCAAATGTGTGACATAAACGCGCAAATATTGACGATGTTCTTCTGACTTCGGTCCCCAGATTTCGCGAAGGATGTAACGATGAGTGAGAACGCGACCGGGATGCTTAACAAATAATCGCAGAAGCGAGTACTCGGTGGCAGTGAGTTTTATTTCGTGGCCAGCGCGAGTGACGACGCGTGCCGTAAGATCGACAATCAGGTCGCCGCTCTTGAACACGGAAATTTCTTCTTCCGGTCGCGTCTTGCGTTGGGCAGCGCGCAGTCGCGCAAGCAGTTCCGGCGTGCTGAAAGGTTTCGTCACGTAATCTTCCGCGCCGGCGTCGAGCGCAACAACTTTGCCGGCTTCATCGTCTCGCACGGAAAGAACGAGCACGGGCGCCTCGCTCCATTCGCGGAGCCGTTTCAAGACTTCGAGACCATCCATGTCGGGAAGACCGAGATCGAGGAGGATCACGGCAGGCTTGCGGTTGGCGATTTCAACCAAACCGTCGTGTCCATTGTCCGCTTCGTGCACTTGATAGTTCTCGGCCTCGAGCGCGACTCGCAGAAGCCGGCGGATCTGGATTTCGTCGTCGATGATAACGGCGGCCGGCTTCATGCGGTCGCCGCTTCGGAGGGCATTCGCATGGCCTCGCCAATGGGAAGACAAATCGAGAAACGCGCGCCGCCGTTCTCCTGGTTTTGCGCCACGATCTGGCCGCCGTGCGCTTCGACTAATTGCCGGGCGATGGAAAGTCCAAGGCCGAGGCCGCCGGGACGGGTCCGCGGACCGCGATAAAACTTTTCGAACACTTTGTTTTCTTCGCCCGGTGCGAGACCGGGACCGTGGTCCGCCACGGAGATGACGAGCATGGAATCATCGCGTGCCGCGCTCACTTCGATCGGCTGCTCGCTTTTGCCGTGCGCGACGGCGTTCGAAAGCAGCGAGCCCAGCGCCTGTTGGATCAAACGCGAATCCACCGAGATCGGCGGCAAATTTTTGGCGATGTTGATTCGCACCTCGGCATCTTTCAATCCCGATGCTGCGATGGCTTCGTTTACGAGCTCGGCCGGATCACACCATTCCCGCACGGGCTGGAGAAGACCGGACTCCAAACGTGTGGCGTCAAGCAAATGATCGACCGTGCGAGTGAGACGTCGCGCGGCTTGTTGCAACTCGGAGCAGTCCGGCTCCGGCTGCTGCAGCGCCGCGGTCATGGCCGCGAGCGGTGTTTTCAATTCGTGCGAAACGGAATCAAAAAGCGTCTTCTGAAGCTTTTGCGATTGGCGAGCGATCTGTGCTTCACGGCTTTCTTCCAAGGCACGTTCTTTGTTCACGAAAAGTGCTAGCTGCGCAGCGAAAGCATCGAGCAGTTCGCGTTGCTCGAGCGTCGGCGGATTGGAGAGCCGAACCGTGAGCACGCCTTCGGCGCGGTCGCCGGTAACGAGTGGGATGTGCAACGATTTGGCATCGGGAAGCGTGTCGGTTGACTTGCCGGCCGCTTGTTTTTTCTGGAACGCCCACAATGCGACGCTTTAGTCCATGCTCGATGGGGCGAACAAGCTCGCCGCGTGAAGCGATAGGCCGGATTCACCGCGCAACCAGACGCCGGCTTCGGCGACGAAAGAACTTTTGATCAACGCGAGAACCTTTGGGAGCGCTTCGTCAAGATCCCGGCTGGCCGCAAGCGCGCGCGTCAAACGATACAAAGCGGTGGCGCGTTCTTCGCGGCGGCGCTCCGATTGTTCGCGCTCGCGGAGTTGACTGGCAAGATGTCCGATCACAATCGCGATCACGAAGTAGGCGCCGAACATCAGGAAGTCCTGAAGCTGACTGATGTAAAAAGTGAAGCGCGGCGGAATGAAAAGAAAATCCCAGAGAACAGCGCTGAGTGCGGCCAGGAAAAGCGTCGGCCAACGGCGCAGTCGCGTCGCTGCCAGAACAACTGCGAGCAAATAAAAGAGGGCGACCGCCCAATAGCCGGTGAAATCGAAGATCGACAATGACAATCCGGTCACTGCGGCGGCGATGACCAGGGCGACACCGAAATCGCGCCACGGGGCGCGCGCCAACCGTTCCTCGATTGGTTCGCGACTCGGCTGCGCCGACTCGTCAGCCGGGATCATGTGGATATCGATGTTGCCGCTGTGGCGTATGAGCCAGCGCAGCGGATCGCGTTTCCAAAAACTAAGCCAGCCCGTGCCGAGCGGTTTACCGATGACAATCTGAGTGACGTTGTGCTGTTGCGCGATGCGGAGCAAGGCCTCGCCCACATCGGTCCCCGGTGTGGAAATCACTTCAGCCCCGAGCTGGCGCGCGAGTGCGAGGTAACGATTCAATCGCGTTTGTTCTTCCTGCGAAAGGCCGCGCGATCGTTCGATGTTCGCGACGATCCATGACGCTTCCATCGAGGCCGCCAGCCGTCGCGTATAACGAATCAACCGTTCCGAATATGGGCTCGCGCTTACGGCGACGAGCAGTCGATCGCCACTCTTCCACGGTCCTACGATTTTTTCTTCCGACATGATGTCGCGCAGATCGCGGTCGACATGTTCGGCGACAAGGCGCAGCGCCATTTCGCGCAAGGCGGTAAGATTACTCTCGCGGAAAAAATTCTTCGCCGCCCAGTCGGCTTTTTCGCCGAGATAAACTTTTCCTTCAGAAAGGCGTAAACGGAGTTGTTCCGGCGTCAGATCGACCAGCGCGATCTCGTCCGCA
>JBEEHZ010000211.1:0-3217 GCA_041167705.1 Verrucomicrobiota bacterium
TCGGTGGCGCGAACCGGGCGTTTGCTCGCCGTCGGCGAAGCATTTCCGTGGGGCGGCGTCACCGCGGAAGTGGTTGCGCGCGTCGCGGCCGAAGGTTTTCATCTGCTCGATGCCGCGCCGGCGCGCAGCAACGCCAAAGACACGCCGATTCCTTATCACCCAAATCTTTGGACCGAACACCGGCCGAACAGAAAAACCATCGCGGCCAAAGCGCGCCAAATCCTGCAGGAGTAAAAACCCACCTCTCAACGACTCAACTTCTCAACTTCTCATGCCTCAAGTTCCAATCACCATGCCGCAGCTCGGCGAATCGATGGCCGAGGCGACGATCGTTTCGATCAAAATTAAACCGGGCGACAAAGTTTCGGCCGATCAAGAAATCATCGAAGTGGAGACCGACAAAGCTGTCATGGGCGTGACCACGCCGTGCCCGGGCGAGATTGCGAAGATCGATGCGGAAGTGAAGGGCACTTATCCGGTCGGCGCTGTGCTCGGTTATGTCGAAGCAAGCGAAGCTGACGCCGCGCGTTTTCAGAAACGCGCGCCGGCGCCGCCGCAAGGCGAAGTCGCAAAGGAAATTCCCGGGCGCGAAGAGGAGTCGGCAGAAGCAGTTCGCACCGGCAACGGTAGCGGCTCGCATTTTCAAGTAGACGATGTCGAGCTTCCGCAAGTCGCAACGAGCACCGAAGCTGCCGAACGCGGCGATCTGCCCGTTCCAGCGAGCGCGAAAGGCGCTGGATATCTTTCGCCGCGCGTGCGCGCGCGAATGGCGGAGTTGCAATTGACCCAAGCCGATCTCGCCGGCATCGCCGGAACCGGCGCGGCCGGGCGCTTAACAATCAAAGATCTCGAAAATTTTCTTAGATCCATCGAGTCGCAACCTGTCGAAAAACCGAGTGCGATACGTACCGGCGTTGCGGATGCGATGCGGCGCAGTTGGATGCGCCCGCTCGCAACGGTCGGCGTCTCGGTCGGTCTCGATCCTGTTTTGCAAGATCGACAGTCACGGGATCCGAAACCGGGCCCGGCGCTGTACGCGTTGCGCGCGCTTGCGCTCACGCTCGCCGAGCAGCCCAACGCGGCTGCTCGATTGATCGGAGCACGTGCGATCGGATCGCAATCAATCGACATTGGCGTCGCAGTTGAAGCCGGCGAAGGGATCATGGTCCCAGTAATTCGCAACGCCGACAAAGCATCGCTCGCCGACTTAACCAACAAATACCAGGAACTTGTCGATCTTGCGCGACGGCGGCGGCTAACGAGTGAGATGACTTCCGGCGGAATCGCGTCCGTCTCGAACTTCGGAACGTTCGGTCTCGACTGGGGCACGCCGATTCCCCTGCCCGATCAAACTTTGCTTCTCGGTCTCGGTGCCGGGAAGAAAGTTCCGTTCTGGGACGAGGCGAAGAAGGAATTTATTCCAAAGACGGAAGCGCAGATCACGCTCAGCTTCGATCATCGGAGCATCGACGGCGGCGGCGCCGCGCGTTTGCTCAAGCGCGTGGTCGAGTTGTTGGAAGATCCGAAGAAGCTTTAGGTAGGGGGCGGTTCACCGAACCGCCCGCGGGCGATTGAGGTCAATCGCCCCTAGCTGCTTGCAGCCGCAATCGCGCGGTTTACGTTAAAACCCAATGCACGAGAACACGGAGTTCAGTTTAAGCCGGGAAGTGGAAGCGATTGAGATCCCGAGCGGTCGAAAGTTGACGCTCGAGAAGGGTACACAAGGCGTGGTCACGCAAACACTCGGCGGCAGTTATACGATCGCAACGCCGTATGGGCTTTCGCGGATCGCGGAAAAGGATTTGGACGCGCTCGGTCTCGAGAAACCGAAAACCGAAGCCAAAGAAAAGACGACCGGCAAAGCGAACGGCGCAGTTTCGGAAGACGATGTTTGGAACCAACTCAAGCAATGCTTCGATCCGGAAATTCCGGTGAACATTGTCGATCTTGGGTTGGTTTACGATTGTCGGTTGACCAAGAAAGACGACGGAGGCACACGGGTGGAAGTGAAAATGACGCTGACCGCACCCGGTTGCGGAATGGGGCCGGCGATCGCGCACGACGCGCAAAGCAAAATTCTTTCAATCGACGGCATCGATGAAGCCGACGTCCAACTGGTCTGGGACCCGCCCTGGAACCAGAACATGATCAGCGAAGCCGGGCGAATGAAGCTCGGCATGGTTTAAGTCCGAGCCCGGACTGGCGTTAGCACCGCCTTCAAGCCGGTGTTAATGAGATGGGATCGATCGGATCATCCAAGCGTGCGGATTACGGCCACGGTTTCTTCACCGGCATTTCGCTGCGACCGCTCGATTGTCCTTCGATCGACCAATTGAACGTCGCACGGTCGGTTTTCGCGTAGGCCTCGGCCCAATCATCGCGCGGCACAGGATCTAACGCGACGGTGTGCTCGGTATTGTCGTCGGGTTCGATAAATGCGCTGCCGGCCGGAAGTGTAAAGATGCGTTCGAAGAGTTTTCCGGACGATGTTTCGACGGTGAAGTTGATCGTCGGAAATTCCATTTTGTTGGGAACGTTGATTCGATACGACAAACGGGCGCTGCGATAATCGCGATCGCCGGGCGAACCGTGCGCTGGCTCGAATTTCGTCAGTGTCAGCTCAGTTTTCGTCGGTCGCGAAACTGGCGATATGGATGCTGTCGGTGTCGGTGTCGGAGCAGGCGTGACGCTCTCGCTTACAGCGGAAGACATCGGTGATGCTTGCGCTGCGGGCGAAATTTCATTCTGCGGAGATGGCGTGCTGCGCGGCGTCGCAGACGTCGCTGCTTTCGACGGCGTCGGTGTCGGCGATTTGCGCGCTCCAGATGGCGAAGATTTTGATCTCGGTGTCGGTGTGGGCGTCGGTCTTGGCGCAGGGGTTTGTGCGCTGCGATCCACGCCCATGTGAGCGCCGCGGTTCGCGGCCCTGCCGACGCTCGACGGCGTAGCCGAGCGATTCACCTTAAAAGGAGGAAAAAACGGTTTCTTCGGCGTCGGAGTCGGTGTTGGAGTTGGCGCCGCGTTGAGCGACCACGCCACGCCAAGCACTAACACCGATTTCAGCGAAAAAAATCTTCGGCTCATAATTCAACTTCGATTGAGCAATTCTTAGCAAAGCTTCATCCATTCGAGCAATGCTAAAGGCATTGTGCAGAAAACATTCTTGCAGGAATCTTTGTTCAGCCCGTTGACAGCGCGCAGTCACACTGCTTGTATG
>JBEEHZ010000212.1:0-6528 GCA_041167705.1 Verrucomicrobiota bacterium
CCGGACTGGCCCGAGCAGCAAATTATATGGAATGCGCGAAACATCCTGTTCTCTGGCGTCGGACGCCTCCTGACCAGCCAATGATGGACGCACCGCATCCTGCGCAAAAACACCTCCGATGCCAATCAACATCGACATCACGAACAACAGCGCAATCGATTTAAGAAACTGTTCGCGGTGTAAGGAGATAGCACGACGACGACTCATAGGCAGGTGATCAGGTTAAGGTTTAAGCAGGTGTAGTACCACTATCGATAATTCACAAATCCCAAGCCGCTGTGTCAGATCCATTCGAAATGCCATCTTCGGTTCAAGATCGTGATTTCCTTCTCTAGTTATCAGTTTCTCGGGAGGTCTCTTTTACGAGAAAAGGCTCCCACGAGGCAAGCGAAATCGGAGGAATGTTTTTACAGGGTTTCATGAAAAACGCTGATGTGGGCAGGTCCAATGCCACCGGCCTACTACCTGGGAAATTTTCTCACTTGGCCCGTTCTAAGCTGCTATTGCTCACATGTATTTCGGTTCGTCGAGACTTAAACCCAGTCCGGCCAGGATTTTCCGGCTTTTTTTCGCACTGGCTCTTGGATTTCTTGCCGTCAATAACTGCTGCTATGCGGGCAGCCCGACAAAGAACAGCACGCAAATCGAATATATCGCGCCGGACGGACAATTTTCTTCCCTAACCGCGGCGCATCTCGCACCCCATAAATCGACCATTGCGTTCGTCGACGATGACACCGTCAGTTGTGTGCTAAAAGAGGGCGAAACGACGTTCATCATCGAGCTGCCAAACAACGCAGCCCGAGACCGTTTCACGTTTCTAAATGAAAATGCAGCTGCCTGCGGCGAACTTCGCATCGCAGTTTCCGATTCACCGCTTCCTCCGGATAGCCCGAAATGGACCGAAGTGGACGGGATCGTGCCGTTTGCTCACAAACGCCTTTTTGAATTGTCGATGTTGGGCGTAGAAACAAAATTCGTGCGACTTTCGTTCAAGGTCGATGGACAGCGGCAGGATTCCGCGAAAATCTCGCATCCATTCCAAACGTCCGTCCTGACGGCGGCAATCAATTCAAGTTTTAGCAGACTGCATCAATCCGGTCGCGATCTCAGCGTCGCCGCGGTCTCGGTCGCAGCGCTACCGACCAGACAGTAATAGATATTCTTTACCGGAACGCGCGTCGAATAATGAACGCGGGCGAGCTCAAGGAGCGCAATTTCAGAGGCATGGAACTAGCTTTTAATAACGTGGCTTCGATTGTTGTGACGCATGCGATTGGACGAAGAGAAACAGATTACAAAAACGCCGCTCCAATCGCCCTCGCTCGATCGGCTCGTTGTAACCCATCTCGAGCAAATCTCTGATGAAGGTAAAACAACTCACCCCCCGCTCTCAAGTCATTCACCGGCGCGCGATGATTATTTTGCGATTGTTGCCCGGGCTACGAATGATGCAGTTCGGGATTGGAATGTAAAAAGCGATCGGCTCTCGTGGCCGCAGGGACTGGAATCTCTTGCCGGCTACGACGCATCATCCTCTGACTGCAACACCATTGGTTTCTGGCAAAGTAATCTTCATCCCGGTGATCGCGCCCGCGTGGGCTCATCGATTCGCGACGCATTAGCCAGCTCGTCCGATCATTGGAGTGGTGAATACCGTTTCCGCCGCGCAGACCGCACTTATATCAATGTCCTCGAACGCGCACTGATCTTACGTGCCGCCGACGGCACGGCCGAGCGTCTCGTCGGTTCGCTCATAGACATCACCGCGCGCAAACAACTCCAGGACCAGCTTTGTCGCTCACAAAAAATGGAAGCATTCGGGCAACTGGCCGGCGGCGTTGCGCACGATTTCAATAATTTTCTCACCACCATTCTCGGTTACAGCGATTTGCTCCTTCACGAACGTCAGATCAAAGGAACCCTTGCCGATCACGTCGACGAAATTCGCGCCGCCGCTGCTCGCGCGTCTGCTTTGACTCAACAACTCCTCGCTTTCAGTCGCAGACAACCGCGCGAAGCCGTAATTGTGGAAGTCAATTCCATCATCACAAACCTCGAACGCTCATTGCTTCGGCTCATCGGTGAAAACATTTCCGTCGTTTGCCATTACCATCACGACAAGGAAGGCGCGCACATCAAAGCAGATCCAAGCCAGATTACACAGATCATTCTCAATCTCGCGGTGAACGCGCGCGATGCTATGCCGAAAGGCGGCCAGCTCACGCTCGAGACTGCGATTGTCGATCTGACCAAGGAAACCGAATCGCCTTTCCACTGCGGCGACTTCGTTCCAGGCCACTACGTTTTGATTAAGATTGCCGACACGGGCACTGGAATGAGCGAAGAGGCCAAAGCCCATCTCTTCGAGCCATTTTTCACCACCAAATCCGACCAGGCGAGAAGCGGTCTCGGCCTCGCAACGTGTTATGGCATTGTCCATCAAAACGGCGGACATCTGCGCGTCGAGAGCGAAGTAAGCAAAGGCACCATCGTCGAGATTTATCTTCCACGCGTGCCTGCGCCACCCCCGCCTTCATATAAAAAACCTAGTGGCAGAAAATCGCGCGGCGGCACCGAAACCATTCTCGTTCTCGAAGACGACATTAGTGTCCGCCACATTTCCGTGCGTATGCTCCGCGGTCTCGGTTACCAGGTAATCGAAGCGGCTAATGGCGACGACGCTCAGCGTTTGCTCAGCGAAAACGCCGGCCGAAAAGTCGATCTCCTTCTCACCGATCTGGTGATGCCGCAAATGAGCGGACGCCGTTTCGCCGATGCACTGCGCGCGGCTCATCCTAATATCAAAGTTCTTTTTATCTCCGGATATCTTGAAGAATCGCTTCAACCAGGCGACCGATGCGAACCGGAAATGTTTTTCCTGCCCAAGCCATTCGATTCAGAGCAACTGGCCGCCAAAGTTCGCGAAACGCTGGACAGTTAACCTGTAGCCGTTGCGCTCTGCGCGACGCCCGCTTCGCAGAGCGAAGCGACTACAGCTGATCTTGTCGATTGTCGATCTTGCGCCCAAATTGGCTGCGCTTGATCACGTTCAAAGACATCGAAGCCGCGCGCGAACGCATCGCTGGCGCCGTTTTTTATTCGCCTTGTCTGCCCTCGATTCCGCTCAGCGAAATCAGTGGGATGCAAATTTTCTGCAAGCTCGACAACTTGCAGCGGACTGGAAGTTTTAAAGAACGCGGTGCGCGTAACGCCCTCGCCCAGCTTTCAGCCGACCAAAAAAAACGAGGCGTGATCGCTGCTTCCGCGGGAAACCACGCTCAAGCGCTTGCTTATCAAGGGAAACTTCTCGGCATTCCGGCCACCGTCGTCATGCCGCAGTACGCGCCTCTCATCAAAGTCAGCAATTGCCAGATGCTCGGCGCGAACGTCATTTTGCACGGCAAAGATTTCGCGGAAGCGAAAGCGCAGGCGGACAAGATCGCGGCCGAAAAAGGCCTGGCCTACATCGACGGTTACGACGATCCCGCCATCATCGCCGGCCAGGGCACGACGGGAATCGAGATCATCGACCAGGTCAAAGATGTCGATGCTGTTATTGTTCCGGTCGGCGGCTCCGGTTTGATTGCAGGCGTTTCACTGGCGGTCAAAACTTTGCGACCGCAAGCGAAAATCATCGCGGTTGAAGCGGAAAACGTGGCTAGTTTTTCCGCGGCGCTGGAAGCGTGCAAGCCGACCAAAATCGCATTGCACCCGACACTCGCTGACGGCCTCGCCATTCCGCAAGTTGGCGCAAATGCGTTTGCGATCGCGCGCGAACATGTCGATCAAGCGATCACCGTCACCGAAGAACAGATCGCGATCGCAATTCTCCGATTGATCGAACTTCAGAAAACCGTGGTGGAAGGTGCGGCCGCCACGCCGTTGGCCGCGGTGTTGTCCGGAAAATTGTCCGACCTCGCAGGCAAACGCGTCGTTCTCTTATTGTGTGGTGGGAACATCGACCCAAACATTCTCAGCCGCGTGATTGAGCGTAGTCTCGTCGCCGACGGACGCTTGTGCCGATTCATCGCCGTGATCAGCGATCGTCCCGGCGGACTGGCCGATCTTGCCAAACAAATCGCGGCGACCGGCGCGAGTATTAAGGAAGTGGTGCACGACCGCGCGTTCGCCAGTTCGGATGTTTCAACCGTCAATGTTCTTTGCACCGTTGAAACGCGAAACCACGAGCATTTCGCACAACTTCGCGCCCACTTGAAATCCCAAGGCGTCGAAACTTACGACGCGAAATAACCTTCGGTCGGGACGATCTTTACCGCCGTCCCGCATTGAAAAGTTAGTCGCGTTCCGTAATCTGTCGGGTGCATTCGCGCGAGCAAAAGATCGACATCGAGAACCGACAATCCGGCTCGGAGTTTGCGCGGCGGCATATCGGCTCAAACGAAGACGAAGCCGCGGAAATGTTGCGTGCGCTCGGCTTTGAAAATCTCGGCGCCATGATCGATGCGACCGTTCCAAAAAACATCCGGCTCGATCGAGAATTAAATTTACTGGAAGCGAAATCCGAAGCAGAAGCGCTCGTCGAGCTGCGCGCTATTTCGAAGAAAAACCGAGTCGCGAAATCTTTTATCGGCGCCGGCTACTCAGATTGCATCACGCCGCCCGTGATTCAGCGGAACATCCTAGAAAATCCGGGCTGGTACACCGCTTACACACCATACCAGGCCGAACTCGCGCAAGGCCGGCTCGAAGCATTGCTGAATTTTCAGACCATGATTGTCGATCTTACCAAGCTCGATATTGCCAACGCGTCGATGCTAGATGAGGCCACCTCGGCCGCCGAAGCGATGACGCTTTGTCATGCCGCTGTTCCGGATCGAAAAATTTTTCTTGTCGCAAATGATTGCCATCCAGAGACGATCGAAGTTATCCGAACACGCGCCAAGCCGCTCGGAATTGAAGTTAAAATCGACAATCACTCGCGCTTCAAATTCGACGCCTCGATTTTCGGCGCGCTGGTTCAATATCCGGCGACTGATGGCGCGATTTACGATTATACGGAGCTCGTTAAGCAAGCGCACAATTCCGGCGCGCTCGTCGTTGTCGCCGCGGACATTCTCGCACTCACGTTGTTAAAACCGCCGGGTGAATTCGGCGCCGACGTTGCAGTCGGCAACACGCAACGTTTTGGTGTTCCACTCGGCTTCGGTGGACCGCACGCAGCCTACTTCGCTACGCGCGATCAACACAAACGTCACATGCCCGGTCGTCTCGTTGGTGTCTCTCACGACGCTGAAGGTCGGCCAGCGTATAGACTCGCGTTGCAAACGCGCGAGCAACACATCCGCCGCGACAAAGCGACCAGCAACATTTGCACAGCACAAGTTCTTCTCGCCGTGATCGCGTCGATGTACGCGGTTTATCACGGCCCGCGCGGTTTACGCGCAATCGCCGAGCGCATTCATCGCCGGACAAGTCAACTGGCTGATGGTCTTCGCACGGTCGGATTCAAAATTACGCATGAAAACTTTTTCGACACGATCCGGGTTGAAGTCGAATCAAGTGACACGCTGATCGAGCATGCCGAAAAAACAGACTGCAATCTGCGCGTACTCGGGCCGCGTGCGGTCGGAATTTCGTTAGACGAAACGACCACGAATCGCGACATCGAACTGTTGATGTCGATCTTTCGCGGCACGCATGCCCGCGATCTTGGTGACGACAATCCTGGCCAGTCGTCGCTGCGCATTCCGAAATTCGCGGTCCGGAATTCGGAATTCCTATCCCATCCGATTTTCAACACGCACGACACCGAGACGGAGATGCTGCGTTACTTGAAAAAACTCGAGTCGCGCGATCTTTCGCTTTGCCATTCGATGATTCCGCTCGGCTCGTGCACGATGAAATTGAACGCGACCGCGGAAATGTTTCCGATTTCGTGGCCGGAATTCGCAAAGCTCCATCCGTTCGCGCCTGACGACCAAACGACCGGCTACACCGAAATGTGTCGCCAATTGGAGGAATGGCTCGCCGAGATAACAGGCTTCGCGGCGGTTTCGTTGCAACCGAATGCCGGCTCACAAGGCGAATACGCGGGCTTGCTCGCGATTCGCGAATATCACGCTTCGCGCGGCGAGGCGCACCGCAACGTTTGTTTGATCCCAACGTCCGCGCACGGAACAAATCCGGCGAGCGCGGTCATGGCCGGACTCAAAGTTGTGGCGGTCGCGACGTTGAAAGATGGCGATATCGACCTGGCCGATCTCCGCGCTAAAGCGGACGCGCACGCGCGCGATCTGGCTGCGCTGATGGTGACTTACCCGAGCACGCATGGCGTTTTCGAGCCGACCATCCGCGAGATTTGCGAGATCGTGCACAAACACGGTGGCCAGGTTTACATGGACGGCGCGAACATGAACGCGCAGTGCGGTCTTTGCCGTCCGGGCGATTACGGCGCCGATGTTTGCCATCTCAATCTGCACAAAACGTTTTGCATTCCGCACGGCGGCGGCGGTCCCGGCGTCGGACCGATCGGCGTGGCCAAACATCTGGTCCCATTTTTGCCCG
>JBEEHZ010000213.1:0-3661 GCA_041167705.1 Verrucomicrobiota bacterium
GCATTCTTCGGAGCCATCCGTTTGGCTGAATTGCAGAGGTATCGTCAGGAGGACGCGGGTTGGAGTCTTCTACGTGGGTTCCCATCATTTTTCTCGATTAAACCAGTTTATCTCCAGGCACTCGCGCAGTGCCATTCGCGCCCGATGAAGCATGACCCAGAGGTTGCTTTCGGAAATGGAAAGCATCGAGCAAATCTCCTTGCTTTCGACTTCATCCATTTCGCGCAGCATAAAAACGTTCGCGATCCGCTCCGGAAGCTTGTCCAGGCAGTGCCGCATCGTCTGCCAGAATTCGGCGCGATGCAGGACTTCATCGGGCTCAGGCTTCCACTCCTTTGGCCCTTTCACATGTACCCAATAACCTTCTGGGACGAACTTCTCCGAAAATTCGTCGGCCAGTGAATCCAGATCAGTAAACGACGTTTCGCGTCCGAGCTTGCGAAAATGATCGCTGATTTTGTGCTTTAAGATTCCGGTCAGCCAACTGCGCTCGGAAGATTGGCCCGCGAACTTTTCACGGCTGCGTATTGCCGCGAGTAATGTGTCTTGAACTAAGTCCTCGGCGACTTCACGGCGTCGCACACGGACAAGGGCGTATCGAAAAAGGCAGTCGCCATGCTCGTCGACCCAGCGCTCCGGATTTGTTTGGGCGCCGCCGTGCCTCGGCGCCATCCTGGGCATGGGTGATCCGGCCGCCGCCGATGAAAACGGTTCGGCGCCCAGCTGCTTCATGTCCGGTCGTATCACGATTTTGAAACTAAAGAAAGGGCAAAGGAGCGCGCCACCGCCTGTAAGGAAATGCACAACCTTGCGACAAAATAACAAAAGACAAAACTCCATGCCCTCTACCGCCGACCGCATCAACTCAATCCCGGAGTTCATACTTTTCAGGGCAAGTGCGCTGACCACCCAACTTCGAGGTCACCTATGCTCGACCTACCAGTTCTCATCCTGCTGATCCTGGTGCTTTTGGCGCAACACTCACGTTTATGAACTATTCTGCGTCCTCAACTGACGAATGGATTGAACCAAATGCGCGCACCGCGGAGCTCAACCTTCGACGGCTCGAGCGTGTCAACCGCGAATAAGGAGTTTATGAGCGACCAAAAATCACGTGTGCTCATTCTCGGTGGTGGCTTTTCCGGCCTTTATGCAGCGCTGGAGTTTGAGCGCTGGAAAAATTCTGACATCGAAGTAACGCTCGTAAACCGCGACAACTTCTTTCTGTTTACGCCGATGCTGCACGAGATTGCGGCGAGCGATCTCGACATCACAAACATTGTAAATCCTGTGCGCAAGATGCTGCGTCACGTCGATTTTTTCGCGGGCGATGTTGACAGCATCGATCTGAAGAAGAGCGCGGTTGTGGTATCGCACGGTTTCGACCATCACACCCACACGCTCGAGTACGACCACCTCGTGCTCGCTTTGGGCTCGATCACTAACTTTTTCCAACTGCCAGGACTCGAAGAGCGCGCGCTCACAATGAAGTCGTTAGGCGATGCCATTCAATTGCGCAACCGACTCATCGCGCACTTGGAGGAAGCCGACACGGAATGCGCCGCCAAGGAGCGCGAAGCGTTGCTGACGTTTGTTGTAGCTGGCGGTGGTTTTGCGGGGGTGGAAACGATCGCCAGTATCAACGATTTCCTGCACGACGTGTTGCCATTTTATCCGCTTCTCAAACCGGAAATGCTGCGCGTGGTGCTTGTTCATCCAGGCGACTACATCTTGCCGGAGCTTGGGGAAGATCTTGGCCGCTACGCCGATGAGAAGCTTCGCGAACGCGGCGTGGAGATTTACCGCAGGACTCGGGTCAGCGGCGTTACACCGCGTGAAGTTCATTTGAACGACGGCACTCGATTAACAAGTTTCACGCTCGTCTGGACAGCGGGCGCTTCGCCCAATCCGACCATCGATCGTCTTGATTGCACTAAGGAACGCGGCCGATTGAAAGTGAATGAATTTCTCAGCGTCGGGTCACGGCCTGGAGTATGGGCAGTTGGCGATTGTGCGCTGGTGCCGGATTTAACCACGGGAGAATTTTGCCCGCCGACAGCGCAGCATGCTGTGCGCGAAGGGAAAGTTCTGGCGCACAACATCCTCGCCGAAATCCGCGGAACCGCGAAAAAGCCATTTAGGTTCAGAACGCTCGGTCAACTCGCGTCGATCGGACGACGCACTGGGGTCGCCCAGATCCTCGGCATCAGGTTTTCAGGTTTTCTCGCGTGGTTTCTCTGGCGTGGGATCTATTGGAGCAAATTGCCGCGCGCGGAAAAGAAAGTGCGAGTCGCGATCGATTGGCTGCTCGATCTTTTATTTACAAAAGACTTCACGCAGTTTGTCCCGCAGCGCGCCCCCGTAATCTCCATGCCCGCGGCTGCGATGGAATTCCCCACGTTTGCCCCACCAACGGGAAACGGTGAGGGCGCCGAAGTCATTAACGCAGACCGTCATGAAAACGGACATTCCAACCAATATGTACGCAACAATTAGTCAGATACTCTACCCGAATCGCCTGGGGCTCGTCGGGACGCCCGATCAAGTAGCCGAGCGAATCGATGAATTCGAAGAGGCAGGCGTCGATTTACTTCTCTTGCAATGCAGTCCACAACTCGAAGAGATGGAGCGTTTCGCTGCCGAGGTTATCCGCAAGGTGCACCCTATTAGAAATATAAGTGTCTAGATACGAACAACTTATCACTCCAGAGGTAGGATTCGAACCTACGACCAATCGGTTAACAGCCGACCGCTCTACCACTGAGCTACTCTGGATCGTTCACGCTCGATCGAGCGCGTGAACTTTGCGCAAGCGCGCGCTTGCGGCAAGAGATTTGGTTGCGGGGGCTGCCCGCCTCGGCGGGGAGCGATCCCTAAGATTTGTGCAATCCAGTTATTTGATAGAATCGATTCCCGCCTTTTTGACGTTTCAAATTTAATTCAAGCCTGCGCGCATCAGTCAACTCAAGCCGATCACTCTGCCAAATCAACTCCCATGGTCCTTTCCCACGAGTCCATTTCGACCTGCCAAGATTATGCTGCGCAGTTCTGCGCGTAACGTCGTCGGACAAGCCGATGTAAAACTTTCCGGCAGAATCTTGAGGAAACGTAAACGCGATAAACTGCCGCCATCTAAGGGGGTGGTTGCGGGGGCTGGATTTGAACCAGCGACCTTCAGGTTATGAGCCTGACGAGCTACCAGGCTGCTCCACCCCGCGCGATGAGAATACTTGGGACGTCAACCTCTGCAAATCGAAAAACCATTTCACTTGGATGAAACGCATTTGTCTTTCGCCGCATCGCGACTTCGTTGAGATGTGAACGGGAAAGTTCTTGTTGGCACGGCCAGTTGGTCGGACCCGGGTTTTGTGGAGCGTTGGTATCCGAAGAAACTTCCGGCGGGCGCCCGATTGCCCTGGTATGCGCAGCATTTCGATTTGGTCGAGGTAAACTCTACGTTCTATTCCGCGCCGGAACCGAGAATGGTGGAGCGCTGGTGCGCTGCGACACCGGATGATTTCACGTTCGACGTAAAATTGCACCAGCTGTTTTCATTTCACTCAACACCGGCAAAGCTGTTGCCTCCGGATTTACAAAGCCGCGCGGAGACGGACGCGAAAGGGAAGGTCAAACCAACGCGAGACATGCAGGAGGCGCTGCT
>JBEEHZ010000214.1:0-5162 GCA_041167705.1 Verrucomicrobiota bacterium
GAGCTTGACGCGATCACGCGTTTCGATCCGCTCACCGGCCACGCGCACGAATCGCTCAGCGTCATGACGTTTTTCCCGGCTAAACAATTCGTCACACCTGCCGATAAATTGAACCGCGCGCTGGGCACGATTCGCGAAGAACTCGAACAACGCATTGTCGATCTTGAAGCGCACAACAAACTTCTCGAAGCGCAACGGCTGCGTCTTCGCACCGAGTACGACCTCGAAATGTTGCAGGAAATGGGTTTCTGCAACGGGATCGAGAATTATTCGCGGCATTTGTCCGGACGGCCGCCGGGATCGAAGCCATACACGATCATCGATTTCTTCCCGAAAGATTTCCTGGTGGTTATCGACGAATCGCACGCCACCATTCCACAGATCGGCGGGATGTACGAAGGCGACCGGTCGCGCAAAACCGTGCTGGTCGATTACGGCTTTCGTTTACCGAGCGCGCTCGATAATCGCCCGCTCAACTTCGACGAGTTCATGAAACTGACGAACCAGCTCGTTTATGTGAGCGCCACTCCGGCAGAATTCGAAATTCAAAACAGTATTGCCGGCAACGAAAAATATTTTCCGCACAAACGACAACGCATCGGCCAGGACGAGCCGGTTCCTTTTGTATTGCCGGGCGAAAAACGCCCAACACTCAACGCTCAACGCTCAACGTCGAATTCAGACGTCCACATTTCGCGCACGGACGAGCCGGCCGAAAAATTCGAGGTCCGCGAACCCGGAGCGCCGCTGGTTGTCGAGCAGATCATTCGCCCGACCGGACTTCTCGATCCAAAAATCACGATCAAGCCGCTGAAGAACCAGATCGATGACACGATCGAACTTTGTCGCCAGCGGGTCGAGAAAGCTGAACGTGTCCTCATCACGACCCTGACCAAACGCACCGCCGAAGATCTCGCGGATTATTTGCGCGACGTCGGATTGAAAGTGCGCTACCTCCACAGCGACATCGACACAATCGAGCGCGTTGAAATTCTGCGCGGCTTGCGCGCAGCCGAGTTCGATATTCTCGTCGGCATCAATTTGCTCCGCGAAGGCCTCGATCTTCCGGAAGTTTCGCTCGTCTGCATTCTCGACGCCGACAAGGAAGGATTCTTGCGCAGCCAAACTTCATTGATCCAGACCGCCGGTCGTGCTGCGCGGCATATCAATGGAGAGGTCGTGCTCTTTGCCGATCAGATCACGCAAAGTATGGAAGCCCTGATATCGATCTCGGAATATCGCCGCACGAAACAGATGGATTACAACGAGAAGCACGGGATCACGCCGCAAACAGTCCGGCGCGCAGTCCAGGAAAGTCTTCACACGATTTTGCGCGGCCGCGAAATTGCCGCCTCGGTCATCCAGGAAGCCGGCGGCAACTTCGATCTCACTGAATTGTTGCGCGAGCTGGAGGATGAGATGCAACAAGCGTCGGCGAATCTCGAGTTCGAACGTGCCGCTCTGTTGCGCGATCAAATCATGGAAGTGAAAAATGGCACGGGCCTCACCAAGATCGAACCGAAACGGCGTCCGGTGAAATACACTCGGAATTCCGGACGCAGACGCTCGCGCGTGTAGTCGCCTCGCACGGAATTCGCTTCAGCAGCAGCCATGCGCTGCTTGTCGATCCTCGCGATCTCGATCCTGGGCATTTCGGCCGCCAATGCCCAGATCAACGAAACGAGCTCTTTGACGGAAGTTGAGTTCTCGCAATTGAGCCAGCGCGATCCGAATCCGCTCGGCGAAAAAGCGCTCGTGATTCACCCGGAGCAATGGAAACACGCCGAGACCGAGCATTTCATTTATCATTTCGTCCACAGCTACGTCGCCACGCCGGTTTCGGTCGAAGCGGAATTTCACTATCGTGTCATCGCGAAAGAGCTGGAGCGCGAGCAACCCGCCGGCGACATCAAGTCGCACATCTATATTTTCGAGCGGCCGGAAGAATGGCAGGAGTTTCAAGCTTTTGGCAAACTAGAGCCGTGGAGTGGCGGAATTCACTCTGCCGGCAGTCTCTTTGTTCAGCGGAATCCGGCATATAAATTCAGCAACAATCTTTTGGGACACGAGATCGTTCATCTCGTTCTGCATCGCTTCTACACCGATGGCATCCCCTGTTGGTTGGATGAAGGCTTTGCTCAGTTCGTTTCCAAAGACGCGTATGCCAGTTATGAGCGCGCCCGCGGTTTTGCGGCCAGACCGCGCTCGGAAGCGATCGCGCCCCAAGATTTAATTCCCCTCACCATCCTCACCGCTACGACGCATCCGCCTTCCGACCGTGTCCACATATTCTATGATGAATCAGAGCGGCTGGTGCGATTTCTGGCCGCTACCGACAAGCCAAGCTTCTTGAGCTTGCTCGATGCACTCGCTCGACACCAACCGCTCGAAACGATTCTGCCTAGACTTTATTCCGGGAAATTCGCGAGTATTGCAGCGCTGGAGGAGAAATTTCGCGAGTACGCCTCCAAAGATTTCGGAACTTCTTTGCAACAAGCAAATGATTAAACGGTGGATCGAGCACTCCCTTGCTCGATCCCATTCATCCGGCCTTCGGCCGGATTTATTTTAACATCGCCCGACGGAGCGGACGATCCACCTTGTCGATCTTCGTTGAGCATGCGAGGAAATGTCACGGATGCCGAAAACGAAAGCAAAACCTGCCGCCGCAAAAATCTACGCCGTCGTCGGATCGGATGACGTCGAGATAAAACACACCGCGGCCGAGCTGGCCGAAAAGTTGAAACCTGCCGACGCCGGCGATTTCGGCTTGGAAACGATCGATGGCGCCGCGGACAACGCCGACCAGGCCGCGGCGAGGATAAGATCGACAATCGAAGCGCTGCGAACGCTTCCGTTTTTTGGCGGCGAAAAATTGGTCTGGTTAAAAAACGCGAACTTTCTCGGCGACGATCAAAAAGCGAGGTCGGCCGCGGTCCAGACTGCGCTGGAAGAGTTGGCGAAAACAATTAATTCCGAGCTCGGATCCGAAATTACCTTCTTGATCAGCGCGATCGATGTCGATAAGCGGCGCTCGTTTTACAAATCGATCGCCAAACGTGCCGAGCTCCAGATTTTCGACAAACTCGATTCGAGCCGCAGTGGTTGGGAAGAAGAAGCGACTGAGATGGTCCAGGCGCGCGCGAAGAAACGAAAACTTCAATTTGATGACGACGCGCTTGAGCTTTTCGTCCTTCTCACGGGCGGCGATACACGCGAGATCGAGAATGAGTTGGAAAAGATCGACCTCTTTCTTGGCAAAGAGCGCGCGGTGAATGTCGATCTTGTTCGCGAGCTCGTCCCGCTCACGCGCGAGGGAGTCATCTTCGATTTGAGCAACGCCCTGGCCGAGCGCGATCTCGAGCGTGCGCTCGAATTGGTCCGCCAATTACTCGATCAGGGCGAGAGCGCGATTGGAATTTTGCTGGTCGCAATCCTGCCGACCGTTCGGAATTTGTTGCTCGCGAAAGATTTGATGGAACGCCACCGCCTTTCGCGGCCGCATGCGCCCTTTCCATTTATTTCCGCGATCAACCGCCTCCCGGCTGATGCAATTGCGCATTTGCCACGCAAAAAAGACGGGGCGGTGAACGCGTACGCGCTCGGGATCGCCGCGCAAAACGCGTATCGGTTTTCAACCGAGCAACTGATTGCCGGAATGCAGGCCTGTCTCGCCGCCAATCTGCAACTGGTCACGACGCAGCTCGATCACGAACTGATTCTGACCGAAGTGATCATCAAGGTACTGGGGAATTCAGGTAGGCGCGATTGACCTCAATCGCACGCGGGCGGTTACGTGAACCGCCCCTGCCTCACGCGCTTTCGCCGACTTGTTTCCGCGCGATCGGGCCGACGTAGGGAATGTCCCAGCGGACACCGGTGAAGGCTTTCACGGTGGCAATGATCCAGAGAACGACGAAAGCTACGCGAATTAGCGCCCATGCGACGCTTAAAATGATCCCGAAAACAAAACCAATGGCGGGAATAGAACTCAGAATACCGAACAAAATTGAGTACACAATCCAGCATAGAACAAACACGCCGCCAAGAATGATCGACTGCATTGCATAAAAGCGCACAAACTGATCGTGTTTCTCCAAAACATAAAAAACCAATCCGCCGATGAGCGGAATGCAGGCGAGCGCGGCCGCGATATTGGAAGGGAGCCCGGTCGATTTTGGCGAGTCAGAGACAGGCGGCGGAGGCGGCGGTTCGTCCGGCATGATCTATTTACACAGGATGGACGACTGCCTTGTCAACCTCCGAATGCTTTCGCGAGTAAACGGTTTTCCTTTTTCGCACCGGCAAAAGCCAATAACGTCTCGCTGTGATTTCAACAGAGGTTCGCACCAGTGAGCATTCTTATCGTGTTCTGATTGGTCCCAGTTTGTTGGAGAGCGTTGGCGACGAGATAAGGGGAAAGCTCGCGCCGTCGCGGTGCGCGATCATTTCCGACACGAATGTCGCGCCGCTTTTTGCCGAGAAAATTCAAAAGAGTCTAGCATCGGCGGGTTTTCAGTCAGCGCTGATCACGGTTCCGGCCGGCGAGCATTCGAAGACACTCGAGCAAGCCGGCTCTGTATGTGAAGAAATGCTGCGCGCGCGCTTGGATCGACAATCGTTTGTCATCGGACTCGGCGGTGGCGTCGTTGGCGATCTGTCCGGATTTGTAGCCGCGATTTTCCAACGCGGTATTCCCCACGTGCAAATTCCAACGACGCTTTTGGCGATGGTGGACAGTTCGATCGGCGGCAAGACCGGCGTGAACACGAGCGCGGGTAAAAACTTGATCGGCGCAGTTCATCAACCGGTGCTCGTCATCGACGATGTGGAAATTCTGAAAACGCTTCCACGGCGGGAACTCAGTCAGGGTTTCACCGAAATTATCAAGCACGCCATCGTCGCCGACGCGGAAATGTTCGAACAGCTGTCCCGCGGACGCGGGATCGATCCCAATAAGATCGATTTTGCATCGCTCGTTCGCCGAAACGTTGAAATCAAGGCGCGCATCGTGGCTAAGGACGATCTCGATCGAAGTGGGGACCGCGCGTTGCTAAACTTCGGCCATACGGTTGGGCATGGAATCGAGGGCGCGACTGATTATCAGGATATCTCGCACGGCGAGGCGGTGAGCTTGGGGATCGTTGCCGCGTGCAACGTGT
>JBEEHZ010000215.1:0-3727 GCA_041167705.1 Verrucomicrobiota bacterium
GGTCTCTTGCCAACAGTTCCGCTTCATGTGGCCGATCTCGGACAAAGATCGACATCGGAGCAAACAAACGGTTCGGTGGATGAATTGATCGAGCGAGCGTTGTCACAACGTCCCGATCTGGTGGCAAGGCTCGCAAACGTCCGCGCGAAACACGACGGGATTCGCAAAGTCCGCGCGGAATATTATCCCAAAGTCGCCATCGATGCTCACGCCACCGAGACCGAGCTCGATGTCAGCATCGATCACTCAGATTACTTTGGGGATCATCGCCCGACTTACGGAGTGTTTCTGACGGCGAGTGTTCCGATTTTCGATGGATTTGGACGGCGCCACAAAATGGAAATGGCCGAGGCGGAATTGCACGGCGCGGAGAACGAACTGGCCGGCGCGCGCGATTCCGCAGTGCGCGAAGTATGGAAAGCCTACACCGATTTTAAGACTGCTCTGCGCAAACAGGAATCGGCGGCCAAGCTCGTGACCGCATCGCAAAATGCGTTCGACGCAGTGCTCGAATCTTACAAGAACGGGCTTAGCACTTATCCGGAGATCGTAAGCGCGCAGCGAAATCTGGCGTCGGCGCGCAGCGTGAGTCACGACACGCAGGCCGCGATTTTCACAGCCGCAACCGCTCTTGCGCTAAGCACCGGCGATTTGGCCCGTCCTTCATCGGGGACAGCCAGACCGATCCAAAAGTCGCCTCGGGCAATCCAAGCAGTGACGCCGTTCAGCAGATGAAAACCCGGATTTTCAAAACCGTGGCTGCAGGTGCTGTGCTGCTTGTTTTCGTTTTTCTCGCGGTGCAGTTGTTCAGCTACCATTCGCCAACTGTCGATCTTCTTGGCTCCTATTTTCCGGCGTGGATGGTTTGTATACTAAGCGGTCTGGCGCTGACACTCATTTCGCATTGGATTGTCCAGGTGGGCAACCTGAAACCGTACATTGGTCCGGCGCCGCTCATCTATTCGAGCTTGATGATCATCTTCACGTTTGCGACCTGGATTCTTTTTTATCAAAACTAAGATGCATCAACCCCACACCCCTTTGAAAGAGCAAGACGCCGTGACGCCACCGGACGATCGCGCTGAACTACGCAAGTTCATTCGCAAGATCACATCCGTAATCATCGTCGCCGGCGCGATCTTCATCACCCTTTACGTCTGGGGAATCATCGAACGACATCCCCGGACCGACGACGCGACTGCGCGCGCCAATGTCGTGGGCATTGCGCCGCGTGTGGCTGGTCAAATCCTTAAACTGAATGTGCAGGACAACCAGGCGGTAAAAAAAGGCGACGTGCTTTTCGAAATCGATCCGGAGGATTACAGACTCATCCTGGAAAAGGCCAAAGCCGAATTGGCCGCGCTGGATCGACAGATTGAACAAGCCCGTAGCACCTTGCAGCGCTTGGAACCGCTCCTGCCTAAACACTTTACCACCGCCGAAAACGTCGATGAAGCCCGAACTAAAGTGACGACTCTAGAGGCTCAGCGCGAAGGCGCGGTGGCGGCCATCAATCTCGAAGAACTACATCTCTCCTACTGCAAAGTCATCGCACCTTTTTCCGGACGTGTCATCAATCTCAACATCTCGGCCGGCGCCCATGTTACCACAGGGGTTCCCATCTTCTCGCTGCTTGATACAAGCAAATGGTACGTCGTCGCAAATTTTCGCGAAGCGGAAATTCGACATATGGCTCCGGGCAGCGAAGCGATCATTTATCTCTCGTCCGCGCCTAACCAACGCTTCGGTGGAAAAGTGCAGGGGATTGGTTGGGCGGTGAAGCCCGAGGGCGAGTTCGATCTCCCTCCCTCCGGCGTGCCCTACGTGAAGCGCGAACTGAACTGGGTGCGCGTCGCGCAACGCTTTCCAGTTCGCATCGAAGTCGAAAATCCCGACCCGGATCTCTTCCGCATGGGCGCATCCGCCGTTGCAATCATTAAAGGTCCGCCCGCAAAATGAGTTCGCACGTGTTTGCGGTGAGTAGCTGGCTTTTCGCCTCTCCCCTTTATGAAGGGGAGAGGATTCAGGTGAGGGGTTCCACGCTGGTACTAACATCACTAAACCCTCACCCTACCCTCTCCCTTGAGAAGGGAGAGGCGAATGTCGTCGCCCGAATCATATGAGCGCGACATTTTTCGAAGCGCGACCCATTGATTCCGATTGGATTGGCTGGTTAAAGAGCGAGCTAGCCCCAACGTCCCCGCGCGAAATCCGAACAGCCATCATCGTCGCAGGCGCGGTTTTGTGCGTCGTCATTTCGATGGCGCTCCAAGTGCCGCAGCTGGCGACTAGCGCCTACATGGTTTTCTTCATCTCGAAGGAGAGCAAGCTACTCACGACAGTTACCGGAGTCGGTGGAGTTATTGTTCTGACCATCGGCATTGGCGCCACTCTCCTACTTTACAAATTCACTTATGGTCATCCGGAACTGCGCATTCCCGGAATGGCAATCGCGCTGTTTCTCGGAATGTGGTTGTCCCGCGCTCTTGTGATCGGGCCCCTTGGGTTCCTTCTCGGCTTTGTTGTCGCTGTCTCGCAATCCGTTGGCGAAGAGATTCCGTCACCTGAACTATTGGTTCGCGGACTTCTGTGGCTATGGGTGGCACTGGCCTACGCCATCGCGGTCACCGTCGCGCTGAACTTGTTGTTTTTGCCGGACACGCCGAAGGTGGCCGCTGCGCGACCCAAACCAAAAAGTTTATTTGTGCCGGACGCATTCACGAATCCGGCGCACGTGCATTTCGCCCTCAAAGTCACTTTCGCCGCGATGTTTTGTTACATTGTTTATGAGGCGATCGATTGGTCGGGTATCCATACGGCGTTCATCACCTGCACGTTCATTGCGCTCGAGAGCACTGAGGCAACGCTCTATAAGGGAACTCTGCGAATCGTGGGCTGCGTGATTGGCGGAGCGCTCGCGCTTTTCTCCACCGTATTCCTGATGCCACACATGGAAACGATCGCGTCGCTCGTCGTCCTCGTCGCTTGTGCGTCGGCCATCGCGGGCTGGGTTGCGACCGGAAGCGAACGGATAAGTTATGCTGGGCTGCAAATCGCATTCGCTTTCTTCTACAGCGTCTTTCAGGGATACGCGCCCGATACCGATCTCGATAACGTCCGCAATCGCGTGGTCGGAATCCTCTTCGGTCTCATCGTTACCGGATTTGTTTTCCAATATATCTGGCCCGAGCCCGGTCGAATCGAATCGCAAACCTCATAATGAAATCGTGGAAGAACATTGTTTTTGCGTTGTCGATCGTCGGATGGTGCGGATGCGCGCACCTCGCGACGGTGAAAACAATGCAACCGCGCGTTCCGCCAATCGCCTCGAGCGACGAAGAACTTGCGGTCGCGACCCAAAAGTTGACCGCAGCGGAAAGCGAACAAGCGTTGATCGCACTGGGCAACGATCTCTCGGCCGTGAGGTTATCGCTCAGCGTGCTCGAACAGCGGCCGAGCGACTCGTCGGCACAAAGCATCTATAACTTTTCGGTTGCGCGCGCAGTCGAAAACGTTGAGCGCGCGAACCTGCAGCCCTGGCGACAGGCGACCAATGTCCCCTTCAATCAAGGAAGCTTCTTGCTTACTACTCCCAAGCCGGTCGATCCGGAACATGATCCAAGTCGATACGATTTGTTTCCGACAGACACGTTGAAGATCAGCGGGCGCTTTTTCAAAACGAGTTCGCGCGTTTCTGGAATCGGAGCCCCGCTGGTTGCAGTCGGCC
>JBEEHZ010000216.1:0-3148 GCA_041167705.1 Verrucomicrobiota bacterium
GGACCAGCCAACCGCGACCGACATGTTGCCGACCGCATACTCAAGGATGAGGTCCCATCCGATGATCCAGGCAATGATCTCGCCGAGCGTCGCGTAGGAATAAGTGTAGGCCGAGCCCGAGACCGGAATCATCGAAGCAAGCTCCGCGTAACAAAGCGCGGCAAATCCACACGCGATCCCTGCGACAATGAATGAGATGGTAATTGCCGGACCAGCACCAGACCGCCCCAAAATCAGGTCGGAGTGACTCAACCACGCGATAATAAAATTCGAAACCGGTGTCTCGAGCTTCGACGAAAATATCTGACCGGCGGCGGCTGTGCCCGTGAGCGCAAAAATCCCCGCACCAATGATCGCTCCAATTCCCAGCGCGGTTAAGTCGAGCGCGGTAAGCGAGCGTTTCATTTGCCGCTCGGGCGCGGCTGCTTCCGCCATCAAACGCTCGGGACTCTTGGTCCTAAACCAATGCGAAGCCATTAGCGGCAAATCGTGTCACCGTGCAGGACTCGCGGTCAACCACAACTTTCCGATGCGTGGCCCGCAAATAGCTCGTTTACCAACCATGCTTAATCTAAGCGCCGCTAACTTGATCGGTGGCTGCGTCTTTGGCTCGATCGGTTTCGTCGCTTTCGTTTACGGAAAGCGAATGAACTTGTGGAAGCCGATGTTCCTCGGCATCGCGTTGATGATTTACCCCTACTTTGTCAGCAATGACGCGGCGATGATTGCAATCGGCGCGGTCGGGACAGCAGGCTTATTCTTTTTGCGCGGCTAACGCGCAGCTCTCACCGCCGCGCGAATACCAGGAAAATCGCGTGAACGCAGCCGCGTTTGCGTCCGGGTCGTTTATCGCGCGAAGCGAATTCCCTCTTCGACCTGTGCGATCGCTTGGTTTACCAACTCTATCGCGCGTTCGCGATGACCGCCTTTGTTCGCCTCGGCTCTTTGTAAAGCTTCACGCGCCTCGCGCAAATAACGCAGGGCGTTGTCCATGTGCGGTTGGCGGGCGAAGGCCGAATTCAGTCCAAGCGCCGAAATCGACAATAAAATCACAATCGTTGTTTTGAACGTTTTCATCGCATCGATCTAACGATTGCGAATTACAACGTCAAGACGGACGCGGCCTTACAAAGTAGACGACTCGGCCACATTTTTGTAGTCTCACCCCGCTATGTCGGACGAGCCCGCGAAAATTATCCTCGGCGACACCGCCATTTCCGCGGTCGAGAGGACTGCGCGACGGCGCTGGTTTGGACGAGGCAAGGAGCGACAAACTCTGCCATTCACCCATTGCGAAAATTGCGGCGCCGAATTGATTGGCCCGCATTGCGCGCAATGCGGGCAGCCCGCGATCGATTACCGCCGCTCGTTTCGGCACGTGATTGTCGATGTCCTCGACTCGTTTCTGAATTGGGACTCGAAGTTTTTCGCCACTATCGGACTCCTCCTCGTCAAACCATGGCTGCTCACCAACGAGTTTCTCGCCGGCAGACGTGTTCGCTATCTCCATCCGCTTCGTCTCTATCTGCTGGCCAGCATTCTGTTTTTCTTTGCCGTGAATTACGGAGCGCGAGGACTCCATGTCGATCCGAGCAAAGTTGGCCCAAAGGACCGCGCCGAAATCGAAGCCGATTTGAAAAAGGAAGATTTGCCGCCCGAGGCGCGGGCGAAATTGGAGAAATTGTTACGCGAACCTTCTCCGGCTCCGGCCGTGCCTTCGCCTGGCGCGAGTTCACCTCCAGCAGCGCCCTCGCCTCCAGCAGGGTCGACGGCTGCGCCGACGACAAAAACTTACGGGCCGGTGACCGAACGACCATTTGTGGTCTTTGATTCGGACACGAATAAAACGTCAACCCCGTTCGAGAAGTGGCTCGAGACGCGGGCCAAGGACAAAATGGGCGAGCACGGAACGAAGATGGGGCTCTTCATCAGCACGCTGTTCAGCAATTTGCCTTACATGATGTTCTGCTGCATTCCGCTCTTTGCTTTTGTTCTGAAAGTTCTCTACATGCGGCGCCACACTTTTTACATCGATCATCTGATTTACGCGCTCCACATCCACACCTTTTTTTATGTCGGGATCATGTTGATCGTGCTCGCAACAATCGGATTGAATCGCGTGGTCCCGGGCGCTGTCGCTGACTGGGCGATCGCGCTTCTGTGGATCACATTCGTGACGCAAATTTTCTTGTCGATTCGCCGGGTCTATCGACAAGGCTGGTTCATCAGCACGCTCAAGTTTTTCACCGGCGGTTTGATTTATCTGATCGTGCTATCTCTCGCGCTGGCTGCGACCTTTTTTATCACGCTCGCCCTGCCGTCAGACTAAGTCAGCAATCGCTTCGCTTCGGCAAGTGCTTCGTCGATCTTGCCCGGGTCGGTCCCGCCCCCTTGCGCGTTTTCCGGACGGCCGCCGCCTTTGCCACCGACGATCGGCGCGATTTGCTGAATAATTTTGTTCGCCTGAAACTTCGAAGTCAGCGGCTTCGGAACAACTGCAACCAGCGCGACGTTACCATCCTTCGCTCCAGCGAGAACAATCGGGCCGTCGAACTTTTGCTTCAACGCGTCTGCCACCGCTTGTAACAGTTTGGCGTCGGCGTCCGGCACGCTGGCGACGCAGATCTTCTCGCCGACTTTGGACGACGCCAGATCGTTCGCGATTTGCGACCCACGGCTGCGCACATCGGCCTGCGCTTCCTTCGCGTGTTTCTTTTCCCACTCCCGAACATCGACATCGAGCTTTTCCAGCTGCGCCGCGCGCGCATCGACCTGCTTCAGCATCTCGTCTGTTTGCACCGTGTCGGTGAAGACCGGCAGCGGCGCGAGATCAGGTTTCTTTCGCGACAACGTTTCGAATTTTTCCTGCTGGCGCGCTGCTTCTTCGCGCGCCCATACGCGCGCAGCATCACCGGCAACGGCTTCAATGCGCCGCGTCCCCGCCGCAATCGCTTCTTCCTTCACGATCCGGAATGAGCCGATCTCACTGGTCGATCTTACATGAGTGCCGCCGCAAAGTTCCATCGAGTAGCCGTTCAATTTCTTCGGCTCACCGCCGATTTGAACGACGCGGACCTTGTCACCGTATTTCTCACCGAAGAATTGCTGGATTTCCTTGCGGCTCTTTGCGTCGTCGTATGGAATCTCC
>JBEEHZ010000217.1:0-3756 GCA_041167705.1 Verrucomicrobiota bacterium
ATTTTGCTTGGCGAATCGACCAAGGTTTCAGAAGGCGACGAAGTCAAAACTACGGGCAAACTCCTTCAGGTGCCGGTCGGCAAAGCGCTACTCGGCCGCGTCGTTAACACGCTTGGTCAGCCGCTCGATGATAAGGGCCCGATCAAAAGCGAAACATTTTACCCCTTGGAAAAAATCGCGCCGGGCGTGATCAAGCGACTCAGTGTCAGCCAACCAGTGCAGACTGGCATCATGGCCATCGACGCGATGATTCCGATTGGTCGCGGTCAGCGCGAGCTGATCATTGGCGATCGCGCGACCGGAAAATCGACAATCGCAATCGACACAATCATCAGCCAGGCGCGGTTGAACAAAGCCGCCGAAGACGAGGGCGCCAAAGATTATCGTCCGCTTTACTGCATTTATGTCGCCATCGGACAGAAAAATTCCAACGTGGCTCGCGCTCTCGATGTTCTCGAACGAGAGGGTGCGCTGCCCTACACCACGATCATTTCCGCGCCCGCATCGGACACTGCTACGAATCAATATCTCGCGCCGTTTGCAGGCGCGGCGATGGGCGAGTGGTTCATGGATAACGGAATGGACGCGCTCATTATTTATGACGATTTGTCGAAACACGCGGTCGCGTATCGGCAGGTGTCGCTCCTGCTAAAGCGCCCATCGGGCCGCGAAGCTTATCCGGGCGACGTGTTTTATTTGCACTCGCGGTTGCTCGAACGCAGCGCCCGCGTGAAGGATGAATTCGGCGGCGGCTCAGTCACCGCGTTGCCGATCATCGAGACGCAGGCAGGCGACGTGTCTGCCTACATTCCGACGAACGTGATCTCGATCACCGATGGTCAGATTTATCTCGAGACCGATTTGTTTTATCAAGGTGTTCGGCCGGCGATTTCGGTCGGTCTTTCGGTCAGCCGGGTCGGATCCGCGGCCCAGATCAAGGCGATCAAACAAGTGGCCGGCAAAGTGAAGCTCGATCTCGCACAGTTCCGTGAGCTGGCTGCGTTCGCCCAATTCGGCTCCGATCTGGACGCAGCTACGAAGGCGCGCCTCGATCGCGGTCAGCGCATCGTCGAATTGTTCAAACAGAAGCAATACAACCCCATCCCAGTCGAGGAGCAGGTCGCGGTGATGTGGGCGATGCAGAATGGATATGTCGATCCTGTTCCGGTCGACCGGGTGAAGGAGTTTCAACTCAAGCTGCAAGACTGGTTGCAGACTCGAAAGGAAAGCTTGCTCCGATCAATCCGCGAGAAAAAGCAGCTCGACCAGGAGCTGGAAGGCCAGTTGAAGGCGGCTCTCGAGGAATTCAAAACGACCTGGCAATGAAACACTTTTCCGGAAGATCTCGTGCTTCATCTTATTGATGAACAGTTTACGGCTTGCAGCCTGATCTAACAAACCATGGCAAATACGCAGGACATTCGGCGCCGGATCAAATCGATCCGCAATACCGCGCAGATCACCAAGGCGATGCAAATGGTGGCTGCCTCCAAGATGCGCAAAGCCCAGCAGCATGCGCTCGCCGGCCGGCCTTACGCCTCTTTAATGAACAAGGTCCTCGTTTCGCTCCAACAGCGGACCGATCCCACGTTGCATCCTCTTCTTCACATCCGCGATGTGAAAAAAGAGCTCGTCTTAATCATCAGCACGGACAAGGGACTGGCCGGCGCGTTAAACACGAATCTTTTTCGCGAGGCCGCGCACTTTGACCCGGCAAAGACGGCTTTCGTTGTTACCGGGAAAAAAGCTCGGCAATTCGTCGCCCGCACCAAACGCGAGTTGCTGGCCGACTTCGAGTTGAAAGACGCGCCGACGTTTGTCGAGACCAAACCGATCTCGAAATTTTGCGCGGAAAAGTTTTTGAACCGCGAAGTCGACAAGGTCTCCGTGCTCTTCACGCATTTCATCAATACGATCAGTCAGCGCGCGATGGTGGAGACGCTTCTGCCAATCAGCAGTTTCGATCTGCCGAAGAAGCACGACGAATCGGTCGAAGGCGAAGATGTCGATCCAATGCTCGGTTATGTTTTCGAGCCAAATGCCGAGGTCGTGCTCGATGCCATGCTCCCGTACTATATTCAGTACCAGGTTTTCCAAATGATCCTCGACGCGCGCGCTTCCGAGCACAGCGCGCGCATGGTTGCGATGAAGAGCGCGACTGATAACGCGCACGAGTTCATCAAGGATCTCACTCTCGAATACAACAAGATGCGCCAGGCCGGGATCACGACTGAGTTGCTCGAAATCGCCACCGCCCAAATGTCACTCGGCGGATAATCAACTTTATGAATAAAGGAAACATCGTTCAAGTGATCGGTCCCGTGGTGGACGTGGAATTTCCGGAAGTGAAACAACTGCCGAAAATCTACAACGCGCTCGAAATCGAGTACGAGGTCAACGGCAGCCCGACCAAGCTCACGCTCGAAGTGCAACAGCATCTTGGCGAAAAATGGGTGCGCTCCATCGCCATGTCTTCAACCGAAGGCTTGAAGCGCGGAATGAGCGTGAACGACACGGGTGCCGCGATCAGCGTCCCGGTGGGCGAAGGTGTGCTTGGCCGTCTTTTCAATGTCACTGGCGATCCGGTTGATGGTCGCGGCCCGGTCAAATTTACTAAGCGTTATCCGATTCATCGCCCGGCGCCGACTCTAATGGACCAGGACGTAAAAGCTTCCATTCTTGAAACCGGAATTAAAGTCATCGATCTGGTCTGCCCGTTTTCGAAGGGCGGCAAAGTGGGCGCGTTCGGTGGCGCCGGCGTCGGCAAGACGGTCATTATCCAGGAATTAATCAACAACATCGCGACGAAGCATGGCGGCGTCTCGATGTTTGCGGGCGTGGGCGAGCGCTCGCGTGAAGGAAACGACCTTTACAAGGAAATGAGTGAAGCGGGCGTGATCGACCAAAAGGATTTGTCGAAGTCGAAAGTCGGAATGGTTTTCGGCCAGATGAACGAGCCGCCCGGCGCGCGCCTGCGTGTCGCACTGTCCGCGCTGGCGATGACGGAATTTTTCCGGGACGAGCGCAACCAGGACGTGCTTCTTTTCATCGACAACATCTTTCGATTCTCGCAAGCCGGCTCCGAAGTTTCGGCATTGTTAGGCCGAACTCCGTCCGCGGTTGGCTACCAACCGACGCTTTCGGCCGAGATGGCCGATTTGCAGGAGAGAATTACATCGACCAAGAAGGGCTCCATCACTTCGTTCCAGGCTGTTTACGTTCCGGCTGACGATCTCACCGATCCGGCGCCCGCCAACACGTTCGCGCATCTGGATTCGACCATCGTGCTTGAGCGCTCCATCGCCGAGCTTGGAATTTATCCAGCCGTCGATCCGCTGGCGTCGACATCTAAATCGCTCGCCCCGGAAATTGTTGGCGAAGAGCATTACGCCGTGGCTCGCGGCGTGCAGAAAGTGCTGCAGCGCTACAAAGATCTCCAGGACATCATCGCCATTCTCGGAATGGATGAATTGAGTCCTGAAGACAAGCTCTCGGTTTTGCGCGCGCGGAAGATTCAACGGTTCCTCAGTCAGCCCTTTCATGTGGCGGAAGTTTTCACCGGCAGCAAAGGCCAGTACGTCTCTATTGAAGAAACGGTGCGCGGGTTCAAAGAAATCCTCGATGGCAAACATGATGAAGTTCCGGAGCAGAACTTCTACATGAAAGGCAACATCGACATGATTAAGGAATAATTTCGATTGGCGATTTTCGAATTTCGATTGATGCGATGAACGAACAAGAAATGAAACAGCGGAC
>JBEEHZ010000218.1:0-2773 GCA_041167705.1 Verrucomicrobiota bacterium
GAACGCGGTCGCGCACTGTTCGTGCGGCGAAAGCTTCGCGGTGTGACTTCTCGTCCGCCTTTTTAATTCTCTTTTAACCGTTCGCTTACGGAGTCGCAGAAGGCGAAGCGGAAGGAGAAGCTGATTCCTCAGCTGCGGCCTTCTTCTTCGTGCTCTTCTTGGGCGAAGCCGACGGCGACGCTTCGGTCGAAGCCGTCTCCGAAGTTTTCTTCGTAGTCGAGGTCTTCTTTTTGCTCGTGGTCGACGCTCCGTGGGTCGTCGTTGCGCCCGTGGACGTCGTCTCTTCCTTCTTCTGTGACTGACAGCCAAAGAAGGCGGCGATCGTCAGCGCGGTGATCAAAGACAAAACAGGTGTTTTCATATAATGGTTAAGCTTAACGAATGTGGAGAATGTCGATCCGCGCCCGAGAGAGCAAGCACTAAAATAGCCGGTTTTCTCCTTTCAAATCTCTAATCTTCCCGTTGTAATTTGCCCATGAGCACTCGCATCATTTTGGCAGGTATTCTGGGCGGTATAGTCATGTTCATCTGGAATTTCGTTGCGCACGATTTACTGCCGCTCGGCGAAATGGGAGTCCGCGTAATGCCGAACGAAGCCGGCGTGACCGGCGCGCTTCAAACGAATCTCGGTGATAATAGCGGCTTCTATATTTTTCCGAGCGGAGGTCTCACCCCCGGGGCGACCAGAGAGCAAAAAGAAGCTGCGATGAAAAAGGCCGAAGAACAAATGGCCGCCGGCGCCGCCGGCGTCCTGATTTATCGTCCAAAGCGCGTTTTCAACTTTCCCAAACGGCTGATCATCCAGTTTGCGACCGACGTTGCCGAAGCGCTCCTGGCTGTTTTCCTTCTGGCCCAAACCCGCATCAACGGTTTTGGCGGAAAGGTTGGCTTCGTTTTGACGGCTGGGATCCTCGCAGCCATTACCACCAACGTTCCTTACGCAAACTGGTACGGTTTCCCCAAGGATTTCACGCTCGGTCAGATGATTACTCAGATCGTGGGCTTCCTGCTGGTCGGCATTGTCGCCGCGCTTCTGCTCGGAAAAACATCAGCGGCGGCAACATCGTAGCCAAATATCGCAGGGGAGTTGATTTCCGCGGCTACGCCGGGATTTAACCGCCGGTTTTGGATTTGTTAGCTTGAAGCTCAGCAACCACTTCCTGCTGCATCCGTTGAATTCGTTGCATCATCGGCCGCATGATTTGTTGCATCTCGGCCATCGTGTTTTGCAATACGATCGGCATCTTGTTGAGCATCGTCTGAGCTCCGGGCGTCCCATACATTGCGATTAGATTGTCGATCTCCGGCTGCGTAAACGATTTCTGATACACGCGCACGTACATCGGCTCTAACTTGTTCCAATCGAGCGTTTCCTTGAAGATCGACATCATTTCAGCCTGTCGTTGGTCGATGCCTTTCTGCACTTTCGGCGGCACGACCTGGCCTTGCGTAGCCTGCTGCATCGCCTGTTTCATGAGCGCGTCCATCTGTGCCATGGTCGCATTGAGTATCTTGTGGACCTGGCTCACTTCGAGCAGTTGTTTAACCGATGCTTCGCTCGGCGTTTGGTCCGCCGCGTAAGCAACGGAACTAACAACAATGAGGAGAACTAAGATTCGTTTTATCATAAGAAACCAACCTATTTCCCGCGGTAGACAATTCCAAATAATTTCTTCATGAGCGAAGCGTTCACGAAATTCGAACACGAGGGCTGGGAACGCGTCGCGAATAAATACGATTCGGTTTGGTCAAGCTCGACCCGGCAATTCATTCCGCCATTACTCAATGCCGCAGAAGTTTCCGAGAAGATGTCGGTCCTCGATGTCGGTTGCGGTCCCGGTTACGTCTCGGCCGCTGCCGCCGAGCGCGGCGCAATTTCGATCGGCCTCGATTTTTCCGCCGAAATGATCGCGATCGCGACGAAAATGTTTCCGCGGATCGAGTTTCGCCAGGGTGATGGGCAAAATCTTCCTTTTGCCAATGCCAGCTTCGATCGCGTGGTCTCAAACTTTGCGCTCCTTCATCTGGCTGATCCTGAGCGCGCCTGCGCCGAAGCGGCCCGTGTTCTCAAGCCTGGCGGCGAGTTTGGTTTTACCACCTGGGCGCAGACTTCGGAAAATCCGTTTGTGAAACTGGTGGACGACGCGATCCAGGCGCACGCCAAACTGGATGTAGATCTTCCGCCAGGTCCGCCGTTTTATCTCTTTGAGAACGAGAACGGATTTCGCAATGCGCTCGAGCGCGCCGGGTTCGATGGCGCATCGGTGACTTTCAAAGTGCACAAGATCGAATGGCACGTGCCAACCGCGCAGTTCATTTTTGACGCCGAACGAAACGCCGGCGTTCGCACCGCTGGGCTTCTTGCGCGGCAAACTCCGGAAGCCCTTCGCAAAATCCAGTCAGCGATCGAAAAATCCGTGCAGCCTTACGCGAAGGCCGACGGGTTCGCTATTCCGAAAGCGGCCTACATCGTCGCGGCGTCGAAAATTGGAGCGTGAAGATTCACATTTTAGATACACGACAACTTGGGCACGCCGGAATTGTGGCCGCGACCGCGCTCGAGACCGACGACGGAATCGCGCTGTTCGATACCGGACCGGAATCGACGTTCGACAATGTGATTGTCGATCTTGGCAAAGCCGGCTTCGCGGCCAAAGATGTGCGTCACGTTTTCTTGAGTCACATTCATTTCGATCACGCCGGCGCCGCATGGCGATTCGCACAACCAGGTGCGACGATTTACGTGCATCCGCGCGGCGCGCCGCATTTGATC
>JBEEHZ010000219.1:0-5869 GCA_041167705.1 Verrucomicrobiota bacterium
AACAGTATGCGTGGGAGTAGGCGAAACTGATACAGCTGGCCTCGGTGTCGTTCGCGGAGCCGGTTTTGCGCTCGGAACCAGCAATCGTCCGCGCCGTTGAGACGCAGTCGGCAAAGGGGACGCTGACGACACTGGCGTCGAGGTTGCGGCCGGGGTCGGTGATTGTCTGAGCGGCGTTGCTCTTCGAGGCGTCATCCTCGGTTCAGGAGTCGACGTTGCCGCGACAGAAGGCGCTTGTGTCACTGACATGGCGGCCGATGGCGATGGCGTCGTCGCTACCGGTGTGGATGAAGCTGGCATTTCGGAACCTTGAGAAGCTGTGGTCGTTGTCGCAGCAGCTTTTACAAATTTTTTAGACGGCGCATTCGAAGGTGGAGTCGCTTCCGATTTCATTTTGTCACGCGTTTTCTTGGCAGCTTCCTGATCGCCGATAGCCGCCCAACCGAGATCGACCGTAACTTGCGTGATGTTTTGTTTCACAGCCCGCGGCCGTTCGCTAGCCTGCGGCGCCGATATTACCGGCGCGGCCACGATCACGGTTTCGCCCTGAACAAGCGGCCGAGGTGCTTCGAAATTCACGTCAACACTGGCGTTGCGTTCTAAGCGAAAACGCTGCATCGGCTCGCGGCTTTGCGCGCGCACTTCGTCATAATTCGGTCCCTCATTCACGACCGTCGTGTTGTTGTAAGTAATGTTGGTGACGTTGGTGGTTTGATTAACGATCGTCATGTTGCGCTCCGACGGCACGATCGTGGACTCGATGCGCTGCGCGCCGAATTCTCGGGTCGGAACGAAGGAATACTGGTCTGGACCAACGTCGTAATAACTATCGGACCAATTATGGATGCCGGTACGCTGATCGAATTGCGCTTCGGGAGGCAGCGGCGCCCAGCCGACGAAATCGTTGCTCTTGCGCCACGAAACCCAGGCTGGCGCCCATTCATTACCCGGAACCCAGACCCAGCCGATTCCACGCAGCCGCGTCCAACGTCCATAGTGATAAGTCGCCCAACCAAATGGCTCTTCGGAAATCCAAGTCCAGCCGGCGTCGGTGTAAACCCAGCGACCGTTCGTGTAAGGACGCCAACTCCGCGAGCTCTCAGCTTCGCGCGGTTGCCACACATAGCCGTAATCAGCGGTCTCTAACCACGCGCCATAAGGCTCGAGCTTGGTATAAAAGGTTGAATAGCCCGCAGCGGGCGCACTCTCTCTGGGGCGGCGCGTGCGCGAAGCTACCGGCTCAGATTCGGGCTGCTCCTGCGGCGCCTCTGTTGCTGCGGGCGCGCTCTCTTTTTCAGCGAGCGCTTTTTCACGGGCCGCGAGTTCGGCCTCGCGCTGAGAAAGCTGCTGGTTCTGGTCGGCTTGATGTTCGGCCGCGAGACGTTCCTGGACCTGGCGCTCAACTTCCGCGTTCTTTTCCGCTTCAGTTTGCTGTTTCTGGCAGGAACCAAGAGCAACGAGCGCAATAACAGCTGCGAATGCAAAAAATGTCTTCATGGCGATGATTAGACACCTTTCCTTTCTCATTATTCAACGTGGTGGCGCCGGTGAAGGCGTGGAGATTTGAGCAGAGGCCGGCGTGAACGTGACGGTTTCTACCTTACCACGTCGCAGCTTTTGAATATTTGCGTAAAGCGCGACCAATGCGAAACCGATGGCGATTGCGAGCATGAGTCGCAGCACATTTTTCGACACGCCGGATTCCGAGTTCACAGCGAACTATCGATGTCGATCCTGCCGGCGCAAATCTTCTTCAGGCAACCGCAGCGCTGCAATTGCATCCATGACTTGCTGACTCAATCGCGCGTAAAGATCTTTTCCGCCAATCCCAAGCTCTGCATCCGAAAAATAAACCGGCTCACCGACGACGATCGTGATTTTGCGCCACAAATGAATTTTTCCGTGAATCGGCCAGGCGTCGAACGCGCCGAAAATTCGCATCGGCACAACCGGGGCACGCGTTTTCGCGATCAGCAAACCCAGACCCGCCGCGGCGGGCTGCAAACTTCCGTCGGGCGTGCGCGAGCCTTCCGGAAAAACCAACGCACACTCGCCCGCACTCAGGATTCTAATCAGCGCTTTCAGGGCGCTGCGATCGCCGCCTTCCAAATTAACTGGAATAACGTTGAGCTTGGGCAAAAGCCAGCCGAGCACCGGCAAGTTCATCAACGATTTTTTCGCCAGAAAGAAAATTGGCCGATCGCAGGCGTTGCCGGCCAGCGGCGGATCGAAAAAACTTTGGTGATTCATGGCCAGAATCACCGGCCCGGTCTGAATGACGCGCTCCCGGTTGATAATTCGAAACCCGAAAAACAACTGGGCGAGTAACCGGCTGAGATGGTAACCAAGCCAGTAGTAGAAATTCATTTAACGATCAAATTGCTTGTCGCCTAATCGTTTAACGATTTCATCCACGACCTGCTCGACGGTGAGACTTGAGGTATCGATCAGTTCCGCATCTTTCGGGACGATAAGGGGTGACGTCGCACGCGAGGAATCGGCTTGATCGCGGCGCGCGATTTCGTCGCGATGTCCTTGCGCGGCGCGACGCTGAGCGCGGACTTCCGGCGATGCGTCGATGTAAAATTTATAAGGCGTATCCGAGAAAACTACCGAGCCAATGTCGCGACCTTCAACGACCAAATCGTGCTTTCGAGCGTAATCACGCATTCTCTCGACAAGAACCTTTCGAACTTCCGGGACCGTGCTCACGCGCGAAACGTCGCTGTTCACGCGATCTTCGTGCAGATGTTCCGCTAGATCGACATTGTCGATCAAAAGGTGAAGTTCTCGGTCCTTCAAGACTCCATCCAGCGACAAATTAGCGATTAGTTCCGCGATCCGATATTTGTCTGTCGGATCGATGCCAGCATTAAGCACCGACCACGTGACCGCGCGATACATCGCACCCGAGTTGACGTAAGCGAACCCGAGACGGCGCGCCAGCTGACGAGCCACGCTGCTCTTTCCCGAAGCGGCCGGGCCGTCTATGGCGATTACACGATGTCGATCTTGTGCTTGCATTTCTGGCTCCCGCGCGAAGAGCGCAGTTTTTCGCGGAACGCGCGGCGAAGCAAGCGTGTGATTATTCTTCGACCGGCGCGGCTGGCACTAGGGTGCCGATGACCGGCGTGCTGGTTCGCGCTCGCCTCGGACTGATGAACTCGTCCAAAGCTTTTTCGAATCCCGGATACGATTCGCGAATGCACTCGGCGTCTTGAATAATTGTTTCGCCATCGGCAAAAAGTCCGGCAACGGCGAAGGCCATGGCGATTCGATGATCGCCGAAGCTGGAGAGGCGCGCACCGCGCAATGGCGCAGGCCCATGGATTTCAAGTCCGTCATTGAGTTCAATCACTTGAACGCCCATGGCCCGTAAATTGTGGGCAATCGCGGCGATTCGATCGGTTTCTTTGACGCGCAGTTCGTGGGCGTGGCGGATGATGGTTGTTCCGGTCGCGAGGGCGCCCGCGACTGCCAACGCCGGCAATTCATCGATCAGCTGCGGAATTTCCTTCCCATGAATGACCGTGCCTTTGAGAGGCACACCGGTCACTTCAACGACGCCGCGCGGTTCCAATTGATCGACACCTTCGACCGCTTCGCGCACCTGCGCGCCCATTCGAACCAAAACTCCGAGTAATGCGGTTCGGGTGTCGTTTAATCCGATGTTGCGCACGAGGAGATGGCCACCCGATTGCGCGGCGGCTGCGACCAACCAAAAGGCCGCCGAAGAAAGGTCGCCTGGAATGCTAAAATCGCGCGACTCCGGGACCTGGCCCCCAAAAACGCTGATGGTGTCTTCAGTTTTCGCCGTGCGAATTAAAAAATAATTAAACATCAGCTCGGTGTGGTTGCGGCTAGCCGATGGCTCGTCCACGGTCGTTTTTCCCTTGGCGAAAAGTCCGGCGAGAAGAATGGCGCTCTTGACCTGAGCACTGGCGATGGGCGAGCGATAATGAATTCCGCGCAAAGATCCACCGCGGATACGCAGCGGGGGCGTTTGTTCCGGACCTTCCGCGACAATGTCCGCGCCCATTTTTCGCAACGGCTCGATAATGCGGTCCATCGGGCGGCGGGCGAGAGACGGATTTCCGACTAATCGCGTCTCAAAGGTTTGGCCGGCAAGCAAACCCGCAAGCAGGCGCATGGTTGTGCCGGAGCCGCCGCAATCTATCTCGTCTTTTGGCGGGGTCAGGACGCGTTTCTTTCCATGGACAATGAGAATATCGGGTTCCGGTTGTTCAATCTGGATTCCGAGAGCGCGCAATGCGCTGACCGTGTGCATGCAGTCGTCGCTCGGGAGAAAGCCGCGCAAGTTGCACACACCATTTGAAAGCGCAGCAATAATAGCCGCACGATGCGAGATACTTTTGTCCCCCGGAACAGTGATCTCAGCTTCGATCCGAGGCGCTCGTTTTACGCGCAACTCCATAAATCAATTAAGAAAAGCGATGCTGTATTCAGTATCTGGCATTGAGCATCGACCGCAACTGTTGTTACGGAACGAGAAAGATCTTGTTCGTGAAAGGATCTTTAACTTCCGTGCCCGGCGGAAAACCGCGCACATCGACAAGCCCCTGATCGGCAGCGTAAGGGCTTTTGACAAAGCCAGGTTTACCAGGAACAGGCGAGCCGTAGGGATAATCCCCTTTTGCTGTTTTTGCAGGCGCGGCCGCTGTCGGAGCCGGAGCTGGGGCTTGCGTGGATACCTCAGCATTCTCCGGTGGAGGCGCGTTTGGATTAAACGGCTGCTGTGTCGCCTGATTTTCAACACCCGTTTCGGCGGGATAGCGCGCCGCGTTACGTCGCGCGCCCGCTGGCGGTACCTCGTCCGGGGTACAAGCCGAAATGAGGAACCCGGTAAGCAGCGTTAGCGATAGCCACAATTTCATAATTTGCTTGGACGGAGTTTACACTGGTTCTATTTCAATGCCAGTGCCCTCAGATTCGCAATTTGATTTTGTAAAAGCCAACCCGGCGGCGACTTCCGAACCTGTTGCAGCAATGCAGACGGGCCCGCAAATCCTGATCGTCGACGATGATGCGGCCAGTCGAAAGCTCCTGGCGCGAATGCTTTCTTCAGCTGGATACACTTGTCGCGAGACGGACAATGCAACCGACGCATTGGATCTCGTTCATCAAAAACAACCAACTCTCCTGTTGCTCGATTTCAAAATGCCCGGAATGGATGGCGCGGAAGCGCTGAAGCGGTTGCGGGCGGATCCGAACCCGGCGATCGCTCAGATGCCGGTGATCATGCTGACCGGACACGGCGAGAACGAAGTGCAATGTCTCAACGCCGGAGCGAACGATTTCGTAATCAAACCAATCAACGCCGAGGTGTTGCGTGCGCGGATCGAAACGCAACTGCGAGTCCATTCGCTGCGCGCTCAGTTACAGCAGCAAAATCAGGAACTAGAGGCGTGGCGTCGAAATCTCGAGCGCGATTTAGCGGCGGCGCGGCTAACCCAGCAAGCACTCATTCCACAGAAAGCGCCGATATTGCCGGGATGGGAGATCGCGGCCTGTTATCGTCCGCTGATCGAAGTCGGCGGCGATATCTACGGATGGCTGCCAATAAGAAATGACCAGTGGCTGTTCTGGATCGCAGATGCCACCGGTCACGGCGCTGCGGCGGCGTTAATGACAACTCTTGCCAAACTTCTGTTTCATCATGGACACGCCGAACACGAACGGCCCGCTACGATTATGCAAGCCGTGAACGATGATCTGCGTGGAATTTTTGGCGGCCGCTCTTTCATGAGCGCGATGTGCGTGGCCTTGGATCCGAAAAACGGGCAGGCGAGCGTGGTCGGTGCGGGGCATCCTCCTCTCCTGATCACTCGATTTGGTCGCGGCACCGAAG
>JBEEHZ010000220.1:0-7278 GCA_041167705.1 Verrucomicrobiota bacterium
CTGGCCGGGACCAGCGCCACGCTCGGTCTCCTGCCAATCGGCACGATGAATGTGTTCGCAACCGAGCTCGGCCTACCCGTTCATAATCTCGAACTTTGCTGGGATATTATTAAGGCGGACAGCACCCGCGCGGTGGACTTGCCGAAAGCGAACCAGAAATTTTTCGTTCAGCTCGCGGGCGTCGGCCTCGACGCGCAAGTCGTAAAGGAAACAAGCAGCCAACTAAAACGAAGTTTTGGGCCGGTCAGTTATTTGATTTCCGCAGGTCAAATTGCGGCACGCCAACCTCCCCGGCTCTTCATTCAGTCGGAGGACGCCACCATTGACGAAGGGTCGTTTGTCCTGGTCGGCAACGGCCGCTTATACGGCGGTCCGTTCCCATTTTTTAAGCATGCTGTGATCGATGATGGTCTTCTGGACGTAATCGTTTTTAAGCGCCTCGGCTATCTTGAGATCATCAAATATCTGCAGGATGTCATCTTCAGTTCCGACATTCGTGTGCCCGAGATCGAATATTTCCAAACCCGGCGATTGCGGGTGGAAAGCGACCAGTCCGTTCCAGTAGAACTCGACGGCGAGCTAGTTGGCAATTGTCCGGTCGAATTCAGCCTCTCCGAGCGCTCGCTGCGCGTCCTGACACCCGGATAAGATCAACAACGTGCGGGCGCGCCGGGCTTTGCGGCGTTGAATTCTGCTGACAAGAAAATCGCACTGCGATATTCTCTTGAGGTGCGGCTGTCGCGGGGAAAATCATCATTGTTTGCGCGGCCGTGGAGAGAAACCAGACGCGTCGTTCTGTTCGCATTGATCGGGCTGAACGTTGCCAGTTTTGTTACTCAATTTTTTCTCGATGCGTTTGCGCCCGGGTTTGTCCGCGATTATCTGGCGCTAAGTAATCGCGGTGTTCACGATGCTTACGCATGGCAATTCGTCACTGCGATGCTGCTCTATGGCAGTCCGTGGCATTTCCTGGGAAACATGTTGGTCTTGTACATTCTCGGACGCGACATTGAATCGATTCTTGGCCAGCGCCACTTTTTGTATTTGTTTTTGAGCGGCGCGATCGGCGGCGAACTCGGGCATTTATTTTTGATGCCATCGGAGACGCTCTTATACGCGGCCAGTGGCGGCGTGGCCGCCGTGCTCATCGCTTACGCGACAATTCTGCCGGAACTGGACTTGATTGCATGGGGCGTCTCCCGTTTTTCGTTTCACCTGAAGGCGAAGCACGTCGCTAGTGCAATCCTGTTCCTGAGTTTGGTGATGCTGGTAATTGACCGAAATGGCGCGGTCATCCACAGCGCGATTCCGGGCGGTCTTGCCGCTGGCTGGCTTTACGCCAATCTGCTTGGCTTCGGACACGCGTCCTGGTTGCGACGACTGTTGCGCCGCCGCCGCGAAGCAGTCGAACGCGTGCAACGGATGACGCCGGCCGAATTTATCGAGCACGAAATTGATCCGTTACTTGAGAAAATTTCGCGCAAGGGAATCCAAAGTCTAACCAAGGCAGAACGTCGCCTTCTTTCCCAGGCACGGGAAAAAGTCGGCTAGGTTCAATCCCGTTAGTTTCGCTGGAAGATCGATAATAGTATTTCGTCCAGTTTCGCGGCATCTTTCGCGTGATGGAAAGCGCGAGCTGGATCAAAGAGAAATCCGCCGGTTCGCTCTATCCTGCGCAAGTTGAAACGACCCTGATCCAACTGAATGAAGCGTGGCCGGAAGCGGCGGTTCCACTGTCCGACGCGATCCAAAGTTTTCCACTCGGCGAAGCGGCCCTTCTTCACCTCTTCGCCGTCTCGAGCATCTGTGCCGCTCGGATTGTTCAGAATCCGGAGCTTTTGCTCTGGCTCTCGCAACCCGAAGTTTGCCGGCAAGGCCGCGACCACATCGAGATGTCGAACGAACTTTATCGAATGGCCGGAACTGATATCGCAGTAAACAACTTCCGGATTCTTCGCCGCTGGAAAAATAAGGAAACGACCCGGATCGCATTGCGCGAACTGGCGAATGCAGCGGCACTCGAAGAAACAACCACCGAATTATCGCAACTCGCTGAAATTTGCGTGCGCGAAATCTTTGCCCATTGGAATGCAAAATTACGGGAAGCGTCCGGATCGCCTGCGGCCGATTTTGCCATCCTCGCCCTCGGCAAACTGGGCGGCCGCGAGCTCAATCACAGTTCCGATGTCGATCTCATTTTTCTTTACAGCGAAGAAGGCGAACTCCCGCCGCGCCTTTCGTATCACCAATGGTTCAACCGTCTGGCCGAAAAAATCTTGGAAACGTTCTCCATCCGCGATCCGGAAGGGGCGTTGTTTCGGATCGATCTTCGCTTGCGCCCTGAAGGCTCGGCTGGTCCGCTCGCCCGCTCGCTCGAGAGCATGGAAAATTATTACGCCGGTTTCGGCGAAACGTGGGAGCGGATCGCGCTAATCAAAGCGCGGAGAATAGCCGGCAGTCGCGAGCTGGCCTATGAATTTTTGCGCCAGCATCAGCCGTTCATTTACCCGCGCAGCCCGACACCGGATTTGCTGGACGAAATCGCAAACATTAAACGACGGATCGAACGCGACGCTCTCGGAAAGGACAAACTGGACCGGGACGTTAAACTTGGACGTGGCGGAATTCGTGAAATCGAATTTGTCGTGCAAACGCTCCAGTTCATTCATGGCGGGCGACACGCTTTCCTACAGGAGACAAGCACGCTGAAGGCGTTGCATGCCTTGGCTCAGCTCGAACTGATCCCGCGTGCCGAAGTTGTCGATCTGGATCGCGCCTATCGCTTCCTTCGCCAGGTTGAGCACCGGTTGCAGATTGAAGCGGAACAACAAACTCACACTGTTCCGCGCGACCCAGTCGCTCTCAAAAGACTCGCGCGCAGTCTCGGCTTCGATTCGGGCAACGAATTCAGCGCCGCCCTCAAAACGACGACGCAGAACGTTCGATCGATTTTCGATCGGATTATTTTATCCGCTCCGACCGAGGGCGCGCTTCCGGATCTGAAATTATTCAAATATCAAAAATCAGCTGCGCGATCGCTCGCTGATTTATTGAAACCTACGTCGGCGTCCCACGTGGCGCCGCGCACAAAACAAATTTTTGGAAAACTGCGACCCGCTCTTCTCGACCAAATGGGACAGACAGCGGACCCCGACGCGGTCTTGAATCAGTTCGTCCGCTTCGTCGAAGCTTACGGGCTGCGCGGCCTGCTTTTTGAACTGCTGGCCACCAATCCGACTTTGCTCGAATTGGTGATCAAAACGCTCGATGGGAGCCGATTCGCCGGCGATTTGCTGATTCGCCGACCGCAATTGCTTGAGGAAATCACCCGCGACAAAAGTTTTAATCGGCCGCGATCCATCGCCGAGCATTTCTCCCGGCTCGAATCTTTCGGGAGCAGCGCGACGAATCTCGACCCGATTCGCGCATATCGGCAAAGGCAACTCCTTCGAATCCTGATGCGCGACGTCCTCGGAGTCGCAAAGCCGTTGGTCATTTTCGCGGAGTTGTCCGACCTAGCTGAAGCATGTCTCAACTTTACGAACAAACTGTTGGGCGGCGAAAACGTAACGATCGTTGCGCTCGGAAAATTTGGCGGAGGCGAGTTAAATTACGGCGCCGATCTGGATTTGCTCTTTGTCGGCGACGACACCCGCAGCGCACAAAATCTGGTGACGGCCATGACGCAGCCCAGCGCTGAAGGCATGATCGCTTCGCTCGATGCTCGACTTCGTCCTGACGGTGAGAAAGGACCATTAGTTGCGCCGCTAGCGGCGTATGAATCCTATTACCGCGAGCGCGCGCAACTTTGGGAAATCCACGCGTTAACGCGGGCGCGCCCGATCAGCGGGCCGCTGCAGACCGCGTACCTCGACATCGTGCAGCGGATTTGGCGCGACGTCGGCAAGCAATCGGATCTCTTCGCCAAGATCGACAATATGCTGGAGCGAATCCAACGTGAACGCGGCAGTGGCTCGGAATTTCTTGGTTTCAAAACCGGCAGCGGCGGGATGATCGAAGCCGAGTTTCTCGTGCAAGCATTGCAAATGCGATCGGGGATTTGGGAGCCCAACTGGCAACGCGCGCTAACACGGTTGCATGAAAATAACGTGATTTCGGAACAGGACGCCAACAATGTGGCTCGAAGCTACGAATTGCTGCGCAGGATTGAGATGACGCTGCGTCGATTCGAAAACAAGAGTATTTCGATATTGCCGGCGGTGCCGGAGGAACAGGAAAAAGTGGCGAAGCGACTTGGCTACAAAGATGTCGATCTATTCGCGAATGAGTACGGCGCCGCCCGGGAAACGATCCACGCCCTTTACGAGCGACACATTAAAGCCACGCTGAGCTAAGCGAAAATCAGTTTGGCGATCGCCTGTAGAATCAGAAACGTTCCGATAATTCCGGCGAGGATGACAATGAAGACCAGGCCAAGAACTGCGCCGACGAAAATTTTATCACCGGTGGTGGAGCGACGCGGAGTGTCGAGATGTTCGCGAAGGAGATCGTAATTTCGCGTATTGGCGGTAAACCAGAAAGCGAAAACGGAACCGACGATTGGCACAATGCCGACAACTTCATTGATCAAAACATTGAGCGCCATTCGACCGAGCAGAACCTTCGGGATACCGCGCCGGATCCCATAAACGAGGACGGAGACTGAAACCAAGGCCGCGGCGATGTCGCCGACGCCGGGGACAAGATCGAGAATCGGATTCAGACCGAGCCGCCGCTTGATGCCGGGGATCTGGATCAACCGATCCATAATCAGCGAAACCCATTTAAAGATGGGCTCCGCCGACTTGCGTCGATGTCGATCTTCGGGGGGAAGAACTTCCCATTCTAGATTTTCCAGCGGCGGCTTGGCGGCCTGGTGAGTTAGTGAAGGGGGCACTGTGTGGCTGGCGGTCATAAAACCGCCGCTGCAGGTTAACCAGGAATCTCTTTCAACATCTGCGTGTTCGTCGGGAATTTCTTCACGAACATGAGCAAACGCTGAATCGCTTCCTCCGGCTTGTGGCCGGCGAGGCCGCGACGGATCAAATTGATTTTTTCGAGCTCCCACGCTTGAAGCAGCAGCTCTTCGCGGCGGGTGCCGGAAAGAAAGATGTCGATCGCCGGATAAATGCGTTGGTCGCTGATTTTGCGATCGAGCACCATCTCCATGTTACCGGTGCCCTTGAACTCCTGGAAGATGAGCTCGTCCATGCGGCTGCCGGTTTCGATCAGCGCCGTCGCAACAATCGTAAGCGAGCCGGCCTCTTCGGTATTGCGCGCAGCCGCGAAAATCTTTCGCGGAATTTCCATGGCGCGGGCATCGATACCGCCGCTCATGGTTCGCCCGCCGCTGGACATTGCGTTATTAAACGCGCGCGCGGTTCGGGTAATCGAATCGAGCAAGATGAAAACGTGCTGACCAGCTTCGACCAGGCGTTTCGCGCGCTCAATTGCAAGCTGGGCAATCCGAGTGTGACTCTTTATGTCGCTGTCGTTCGAACTGGCGATGATTTCCGCTTTCGGATGCGAACGCTTGAAGTCCGTGACTTCTTCCGGGCGCTCGTCCACGAGGAGAATAATCAACTTCATCTCCGTGTGATTTTTTGTGACCGCGTCCGCGATGTGATGAAGCAACGTTGTTTTGCCCGTCCGCGGCGGTGCGACGATCAGGCCGCGTTGGCCCATCCCAAGCGGCGTCATCAAGTCCATGATGCGGGTGGTGTAACGATCGGGAACGGTCTCTAGTTTGATCCGCTTGTTGGGATTGATCGTGGTCAATTCTTCGAACGGCCGCAGACCCTGATATTTGGTCGGCTCCTCGCCGTTGATTGTGAGCAGTTTTATCAATTGCGGGCCGCGATTGCCGCGACGCGTCTCACCGTAAATCCACATGCCGTCGCGCAGGGCGAAACGACGCACGATTTCCGGAGTAACGAAAATGTCCTGCGGGGTCTGAATAAAATTGCGCTTTGGATCACGGAGAAAACCAAAGCCTTTTCCGGAGATTTCGATGATGCCTTCACCAAACTCCGGCTCGCGCTCGACTTGTTCGCCCGACTCGGGCGCGCCTTCCAACGTTTCGGTCGCAACGGGATCGCCAGTTGCAGCGCCGGGAGCGTCGTTTCGGGATTCGTTGTACGGCTCGTTAAAATTGTCGTTTCCGCCGCGGTTGTAATAACGCCGGCGGCCATAGCGACGGCGGCCACGCGGGCGACGTTGCTCAGGGGCAGCAGCCGATCCCGTGGTTTCCAGCGGCGGCTGGTTTTGGTTTTCTTCGTTCATAAAATTGCAGAGGCCGATTGCTCGCCGGGGCAAGCGCACTACCAGGTTCAGCGGAAGGAAATTTCTTTCTCAGGCTGGCAACTTGGCCAGCATTTCGTCGGGGATATCTAGATTCGAATAGACGTTCTGGACGTCATCATCTTCTTCGAGGGCGTCACACAAACGCAGCACCTGCCGGGCCACGTCCTCATTGGCAACCGGAACCGTGCTATCAGGGATGAAGGTAAACTTTTGCCCATCGGTCGTTACATTTGCTCTCTTGAGCGTCTCAGCTACAGCGTAGAGCCGATCGTGCGAAGTAATGATAAGATACTGATCTTCCTCGGTTGTCAACTCTTCAGCGCCGGCCTCCAGGACAAGCTCCAGGAGGCGGTCTTCGTCGATGGAACTGCGCGGAACCGTGATCTGCCCCTTTCTATGAAACATGTATGAAACACTGCCGGCGGAGCCGAGGTTGCCATTATTTTTCGTGAAAATGCTGCGCACTTCCGCGGCCGTCCGGTTTTTGTTGTCGGTCGCAGCCTCGACGATGATTGCGACGCCGCCGGGGCCATATCCCTCGTAGATAATTTCTTCGAAATTGGCAGCTTCGACGCCCTCGCCGGTGCCGCGTTTGATGGCGCGATCAATATTATCGTTTGGCATACTCTGGTCCCGGGCCGCTTGAATCGCGCTGCGAAGGCGCGGGTTTCCACTCGGATCGCCGCCGCCGGTTTTCGCGGCGATGGTGATCTCCTTGGAAAACTTGCTGAAGATCTGGCCGCGTTTCGCGTCGATTGCGCCCTTGAAACGCTTGACCTTCGACCACTTGCTATGTCCCGCCATACCGGGTTTTTCCGATTATAGATTGCCTAACGAGTAAGATTCAACGAGCACGCCGCGAGAACGCGGACATGGAGAAATTACCGAGCGATATTCAACCTTTTATCGCTCCCTTTGTCAATCCCGCCTATGCGACTGCGGCGGCACTCCGTTTTCGAGTCGTTGCATCCAAAA
>JBEEHZ010000221.1:0-7507 GCA_041167705.1 Verrucomicrobiota bacterium
TGCCACGATCAATACGGCGCGGCTCTATATCGTCCTCAAACCGCACAACCAGCGCGCGAACGCCGAGGTCATCATCGAACGTTTGCGCAAGGCGACCCGCGACGTCGAAGGCGTTTCGCTTTTCATGCAGGCGGCGCAGGATTTGCAAATCGACGCGCGCGTCAGCCGAACGCAGTACCAATACATTTTGCAGGATGCCGATGCGGCCGAGCTCGGCCAATGGACGCCGAAACTTGTGCAAAAACTCGGCAGCTTGCCGCAGTTGAGCGACGTCGCGAGCGATCAACAGGTCAACGGTTTGCAGCTGAATGTCGATGTTGATCGCGAAAAAGCGTCGCGGCTTAACATTCTCACGCAAGCAATCGACGACACGCTTTACGACGCGTTCGGTCAACGCCAGGTCTCGATCATTTTCACGCAGCTCAATCAATTCCGCGTGATTCTGGAAGTCGAACCGCAGTTTCGTGAGTCGCCGGATTTGCTCGACAAGATTTACGTGAAATCGAGCAGCGGTCAGCCGGTGCCGCTGAGCGCATTCGCCACGACGCACGTGAGCAACACGCCATTGTCGATCCCGCATCAGGGACAATTTCCGGCCGCGACGATTTCGTTTAACCTGCGCAGCGGCAGTTCGCTCAGTGACGCCATTCCAGCGATCGAAAAAGCCGAGCGTGATATCGGTTTGCCGAACACGATCGCAACTTCGTTCAGTGGCGCCGCGGCCGAGTTTCGTTCGTCGCTGACGAGCGAACCGTTGCTGATTTTGGCGGCGGTGATCGTGATCTACATCGTTCTCGGTGTTCTTTACGAAAGTTACATTCATCCGATCACGATTCTTTCGACCCTGCCGTCCGCCGGCGTAGGCGCGTTGCTCGCGCTTCTCATTTGTCGAACGGACTTTTCGTTGGTCGCGCTGATCGGAGTCATTTTGTTGATCGGCATCGTGAAGAAGAACGCGATCATGATGATCGACTTCGCGCTGGAAGCGGAACGCAAGGAAGGCATGTCGCCCGAGGAATCGATTTATCAGGCGTGTCTACTCCGGTTTCGTCCGATCATGATGACAACGGCGGCGGCGCTGCTCGGTGCAGTGCCGCTCGCGCTCGAGCACGGAACTGGCAGCGAACTGCGACGTCCAATGGGAATCGCGATCGTCGGCGGATTGCTTCTGTCCCAATTCCTCACGCTCTACACGACACCGGTAATTTATCTTTATCTCGATCGCTTTGGTCTGTGGTTGGAAGAGCGGCGAAAGCGCGGCCGCTTCGAGCAAGCAGAGTTGCCATTAAGATCGACATCTACAGTCGAGGCACCGCCGGAGTTTGCCTCGGTCAACGGCGAAAATGACCGGCTTGGATTCTAGACGTGAATATTTCCGAGCCATTCATTCGCCGGCCGGTCGGGACTTCATTGTTGGCCGCGGGAGTTTTGTTGTTAGGCGCGGTTGCTTATCATTTTCTTCCGGTTGCGCCGTTGCCGAAAGTCGATTTTCCAACGATCTCGGTCAGCGCGCAGGAGCCGGGCGTTGATCCGGCGACAGCGGCCTCGTCGCTCGCTGCTCCGCTCGAACGGCGTTTCGCTGAGATAGCAGGCGTGAGCGAAATCACGTCGGTCAGTTCGTTAGGCGGATCGAACATTACGATTCAATTCGATCTCGGCCGCGACATCAACGGCGCCGCGCGCGATGTGCAAAGCGCGATCAACGCCGCATCCGGCGAATTGCCCAGTGGTCTTCCGCAGCCGCCGTCGTATCGCAAAGTGAATCCGTCCGATGCGCCGATCATGGTTTTGGCGATGACTTCGGACGCCGTGCCGCTTTCCGAAGTTTACAATTTGGCGGACCAGATCATTGGACAACGCATCAGCCAGATTGAGGGCGTGAGCCAGGTTACGATTGGCGGTGGCGCGAAATCGGCAGTCCGCGTGCAAGTGAATCCGGTCGCGCTCGCGTCGATGGGTCTCAGTCTCGAAGATCTTCGCAGCACGCTTTCGCAGATGAATGTGCTTTCTCCAAAAGGCGCGTTTGACGGCAAACTGCAGCGGTTCGTGATCGCGAGTAACGATCAACTCACGAAGGCCGATCAATATCGACCCATCATCGTCGCGCAGCATAAGGGCGCGGCGGTTCCGTTGCGCGACGTGGGCAACGCAATCGACGCCCAGGAAAATCGCGATCAAGCCGGCTTGTTCAACAACAAGCGCGCCGTGCTGTTAATCGTTTCCAAACAACCGGACGCAAACGTCGTTCACACGACCGATCAAATTCACGCGATCCTTCCGCAGTTGCGGACCTGGCTGCCGCCGAGTGTTTCTCTCGACGTGATGAGCGACCGGACGACGACGATCCGTTCGTCGGTGCGCGACGTTCAGATTACGCTCATCTTCACAATGGCGCTCGTCGTGATGGTAATGTTTCTGTTCTTGCGTCGGTCCTGGCCGACGTTCATTTCCGGAATCACGATGCCGCTCGCGCTCGCCGGCACATTCGGCGTGATGTGGCTTTGCGGCTACAGCCTCGACAATCTCTCACTGATGGCGCTAACGGTTTCGACCGGATTCGTTGTCGATGATGCGATCGTGGTCATCGAAAACATCGTCCGCTTCATCGAAAAAGGAGAAACGCCGATTCAAGCTGCGCTCAAAGGCGCGCGCCAAATCGGTTTCACCGTAATCTCGATCAGTCTCTCGCTGATCGCGGTTTTCATTCCGCTTTTGTTCATGGGCGGATTGATCGGCCGGTTGTTTCACGAGTTCTCCGTTACACTGAGCGCGGCAATTCTCGTCTCAATGGTCGTTTCGTTGACGCTCACGCCAATGCTCTGCGGCCGCTTTCTGAAGCGCGAAGAGGCGCATCGAAAGCGCGGAGTATTCGATCGAATAAGCGAGAACGGATTTAACGCGATGCATCGTTTTTACGAACGCACTCTGAAATGGGTGCTTCATCACGAATATTTGGTGCTCCTGGTCACGCTCGGAGTGATCATCGCGACGATCTGGTTTTACTTCGTGGTCACCTGGGGTCTTTTTCCGCAACAGGACACCGGACAGATGATGGGTACTACCGAGGCCGGCCAGGACATTTCGTTCGAGGCCATGAAAGAGAAGCAGGACGAAGTCGTGAAAATCGTGATGGCTGATCCGGCGGTGGACGCTGTCGGTTCTTTTTTCGGCGGCGGGTTCGGCTCGGCGGTGAACAACGCGCGCATGTTCATTAGCCTGAAGCCCAAAGGCCACGGAAAGGGCGAGCGCGAAGACGATCCGCTCGCCATTATGGGGCGGCTGCGCGGGAGGCTTTCCAAAATTCCCGGCGTTCAACTCTTCATTACGCCGGGTCAGGACATCCGCGTCGGTGGCCGGTCGTCAAAAGCGACTTATCAGTACGCGCTCACCGACCAAAACGTTGACGAATTGAACTCCTGGGCGCCGAAGCTCGTGCAGAAGCTCCAAAAATATCCAGAAATCAAAGATGCCACGAGCGACCAACAATTTCGCGGTCTGCAGGAAACCGTTGTGGTCGATCGGGATGCGGCGGCGCGTCTCGGAATTCAACCGCAAGCGGTGGATAGCACGCTTTACAGCGCATTCGGGCAGCGGCAGGTCTCAATCATTTACACGCAACAAAACCAGTACCACGTCGTGCTCGAGGTTGATCCTCAATTCCAACTCGATCCAACTTCGCTGGACAAAATTTACGTGAAATCACAGTCCGGAAGTCAGGTGCCGTTAAGCACGATCGCGCACTTCCAGTTGGATAACACGCCGTTATCGGTCAACCATCAGGGCCAATTTCCATGCGTAACGATTTCGTTTAATCTCGCGCCGGGCGTTTCCTTGGGCGAAGCCACTAAAATCATCGATCGGGCCGCGGCTGAATTAGGAATGCCGTCGAGCATTCGCGGAAGTTTCGCCGGCACGGCGAAAGTCGCGCAGGCATCGTGGTCGACGTTGCCGTGGCTTTTTCTGACCGCGCTGCTGGCAGTCTACATCATCCTGGGAATGCTCTATGAAAGTCTGATCCATCCTCTCACCATCCTTTCCACGATACCATCCGCCGGCTTGGGCGCGCTTCTCGCGCTCTGGGCAACCAACAACGATCTCGATATCGTTTCCGCCATTGGCATCATTTTGCTCATCGGCATCGTGAAAAAGAACGCGATTATGATGGTGGATTTCGCGCTCGAGGGGGAACGTCACGAGGGACTGAGTCCCGAAGAATCGATTTATCAGGCCTGTCTTGTTCGCTTTCGTCCGATCATGATGACAACGCTTGCCGCGATGTTCGGGGCGCTGCCGTTGGCAATTGGCATGGGCGTCGGTAGCGAACTGCGAAAACCACTCGGTATTGCGATTGTCGGCGGACTCATCGTTTCTCAAATTCTTACGCTTAACAGTACGCCGGTCATTTATCTTTGGCTGGATCAGCTTCGCCAGCGCCGGAAACGGCAGCAGGTAGGCTATCTAATCAATACTCCATCGACCGCGCCGGCATAGGGTGGTTGTGGTCCGCGCTGTCGGATCTTACCCAAAGAGCGCACGTTACGCGTCTCAGTCTGGAATGATGGCGGAGACGGGAAATCGATGCTGTCCAAGTTCCAGCTCGATGATCTGCCTAACAAACCCTGATCCGTGAGGTTGAGACACGGGCGGGTTGACGTTGCCTTGCCTAATTGGCACCCGGAGCTCTGCTGGTGGTCTTCCACTTATCTCTGGTCCGGCGCATCTCCACCGGACTGCCGCGGGTACATGCATCGCACCAATGCCGTTTGGCTGATTCGAGGCGCTTTCGCACGCCGCACACTTCGCATTCGAAGACCTCCGTCGATGTCCTTTTACTTGTCGATGGCATCATAGTTAACTGATTTCTGCGGGAACGGCTCCACCTACGCTAAATTCAGCAGAAATACAACCTGCATATGCGAGGAGCGAACGCGTCACAAAGTCTCACCAATCCAAGTCAGCATTGAGCGAGACACGTTTCTCTCCATATTTGGAACAACATGTCGATCTTGCGATTAGCCACCTTGGCTGCGCTTGTTGCGCTCAATTCATTGCGTGCGGAATCGCCAGCCGAACAAAAAGTGCTCGATGCCATTAAGTCGCCGGAGCTGACTGTTGTCCATCTTTGGGCGCCGTGGTGCTCGAACTGTCAGGCCGAACTCAAAAGCGGCGGCTGGTCGAAAATGGTGAAAGACAATCCGCAGGTGAAATTCTTTTTCGTTTCGGTTTGGAACGACGGCGGCGATGGAAAACCGATGCTGTCCAAATTCCAAATCGCCGATCAATCCAACGTGTCGATTCTGGCCGATGCCGGCCCGCGCCGCGGTGATGCGAAGATCAAGCAATTCGCCGGAATGCCGCTCTCATGGATTCCCACAACCTGGGTCTACAAGGGAGGCGATCTTCGCTATGCCCTCAATTACGGCGAAGTCCGTTTCGACGTCCTCCAGCAATTTCTCGAAGACAGCAAATCGGAATGGTCGCATAAGGGCGAACCGAAATTGGCCGAATGACGGCGGCGACGCTTTCCCCAAGCAGCGCAAAGGTTAAATTCCGGCTGGCCGGCGGCGCTCAGCCCCTCATTCTTTTGCCGATCCACGTAAATGATCACGGTCCGTTCGATTTCATTCTCGATACCGGCGCGGGAACATCATTGCTCACGCCAGAACTGGCGAAACAACTGAACGTCAAGATTGTCGGATCGAAAGAAGGCCAGTCGGCTGGCGGCAAGGTCGCGGTCTCGCTCGCGAAGGCCGATTCGCTGTCCGTTGGCGAGGCCAGGATCGATGGTGTCGATCTCGGGATTGTCGATCTTGCTCATGTCGGAAAGACAATCGGCGCGAAAATCGACGGCGATCTCGGCTACAATTTCCTGAAGCATTTTCGGGTCACGATCGATTATCGCGACTCCGAGATCCACTTTGATGATCCAAAGCGAGTTGAAGCTTTCGGACGCGCTGCGAAAACGGCAGTGCCAATTCGTCTGGCCAGTCCAGCCAAGCCATTGCTCCTGATCGATGTTCGCCTCAACGACCGTGGACCATTCCAGTTTGCGATCGATACCGGAACGTCGACGACTGCGATCACGCCGCAATTGGCGAATGAACTCGGCATCTCGAGTCCGCCCGTCGGCACGGGGACAACTGCCGGCGCGCAGGTCGATGTTCGCGCCGGAAATATTGAATCATTTCAGCTCGGCGGTGCTAGGATCGACAATATGACGATCGTGGTCGCCGATTTTTTCGAAATGTTGAGTGCCGCCATCGGCGCGAAACTCGACGGCATCGTCGGTTATAATTTTATCCGCAATTACAAAGTCGCGATCGACTATCCGGGCGAAACGCTCACTCTATTTTAATGCTCGAAGTTTCCACAGCTCCGACGTCGACAAAAAAGCCGCCGGCGATTCTTTCGCTCATTGGCGAAACGCCGCTGGTTGAGATCACGCAGTTCGACACCGGCCCGTGCCAACTCTTTGTGAAATTGGAAAATCAAAATCCAACCGGCTCGATCAAAGACCGGATCGCCTTGTCGATGATCGAGGCCGCGGAGGAGGAAGGGAAACTTGAACCCGGCGGGACGGTGATCGAAGCGACCGCCGGAAACACGGGACTCGGCCTCGCGCTTGTTGCCGGGGCGAAAGGTTACCGCGTCGTGCTCGTTATTCCCGACAAGATGTCGCAGGAAAAAATTTCGCATGTCCGAGCGCTCGGCGCGGAAGTGCGACTAACGCGCTCGGATGTGACGCGTGGGCACCCCGAATATTACCAGGACGTCGCCGCGCGATTGGCGGAAGAAATTCCGGGCGCATTTTATGTGAATCAATTCGGCAATCCGGCGAACCCGCTCGCGCACGAGCGAAGCACTGGTCCGGAAATTTGGGAACAAATGCGCCACGATGTGGATGCAATCGTTTGCGGCGTTGGCTCGGGCGGCACGTTGACCGGTCTCGGCCACTTTTTTAATCGGGTCAAACCACGTCGCGGAATTGAAATGGTCCTGGCCGATCCAACCGGCTCCGTGCTTTATGAATTCGTCAAGACCGGCAAGCTGGTGGAGTCCGGCAGTTGGGCGGTCGAAGGGATCGGCGAAGATTTCATTCCCGAAATCGCGGACATGTCGCTCGTGACTGAAGCCTTCGAGATCGACGATGAAGAAAGTTTCGCGATCGCGCGCGATCTTTTGCGAAAGGAAGGAATTTTCGGCGGCTCGTCGACCGGAACGTTGGTCGCGGGCGCGCTCCGTTACTGCCGGCAGCAAACTCAACCGAAACGCGTCGTCAGTTTCGTGGCTGACACCGGAAACAAATATCTATCCAAGATGTACAATGATTTCTGGATGGCGGAGCAGGGATTCATTCACCGGCCGCCGCAGGGTGATTTAAGCGATTTGATTTCACATCGATATGAAGCCGGCGAAGTCATTTCGGTTGGTCCGACCGACACGCTTCTGACTGCATTCAAACGGATGCGCGATGCCGATGTTTCGCAATTGCCCGTTGTCGATCAAA
>JBEEHZ010000222.1:0-5506 GCA_041167705.1 Verrucomicrobiota bacterium
AAGACGACCTTGCCGCCGAGATGATGCGCCATCTGCATTAATCCGTAACAAATTCCAAGGACCGGAATGCCTAACGAGAAAATTTCCGGATCAATCTGCGGCGCGCCTTTGTCGTAAACGCTGGCCGGGCCACCCGAAAGAACAATGCCGCTCGGCTTAAGTTTTTTGATTTCGGTCGCGGGAAGATTGAACGGAACAACTTCGGAATAGACCTGTAGTTCGCGAATCCGGCGCGCGATGACTTGGGTGTATTGCGAGCCGAAATCGAGGATGAGAATCTTTGAATGTTTCGGGGGCACGGCTGTTTTCATTCGCTACGGATGCGTTTGGGGGACGCCGTGTTCGCCGGCTGGATCGCCCGGCTCTCGTTGTTCGGGAACGATTTGTCCCTGCCCGGTAACGCCGCGTTGCAATTGCGATTGAACTTCTCCACCACTTCGTTGTTCGAGTGGATCGGCGCAGCCGCTCGCAAGGACTGCACATCCGACCGCGAAGAGGATCGATAAGGGCCTCATCTGCTCATTTTAGGAATGAAGTCGGCAAAAGCAAATCGACAGGATTAACAGGATTTGCGAAGCAACCATCAGAAGCGCGCGTTCCGGGAAATCCTGTCCATCCTGCAAATCCTGTCTAGCATTCCGCTTCAGATGATCGATTCGGACCTTTTATTACAGGGATACCGGCTTGGCGTTTTCCCAATGGCGATGGAAGACGATTCGATCGCTTGGTTTTCTCCCGACCCGCGCGCGATTATTCCACTGGAGAATTTTCACGTCCCGCATGCGTTGCGGCGCGTCGCCCGGAAAAAAATCTTCGAGATCAAGATCGACAATCGCTTCGGTGAAGTCATTGGAGCGTGCGCCAAGCGAAAGGATACTTGGATCAATCGCGAGATCATCGAGAGCTACGAGCGCTTGCACGAGCTCGGACACGCGCACTCGATTGAAGCCTGGACTAAAAACAAACTGGCCGGTGGACTTTACGGCGTCGCCATCGGCGGCGCTTTTTTTGGAGAATCGATGTTTCATCGCGTGACCGATGCCTCGAAGATCGCGCTGGTCGCTTTGGTGGAGCATTTGCACGAGAAGAAATTTGCGCTGCTGGATACGCAATGGAATACCCCGCATTTACAACAATTCGGCGCGATTGAAATTTCGCGGAACCAGTATTTGAAATCGTTGGGACGCGCGGTCGACTTGCCGCGCAAGTTTCTGTGATCTTAGGGAGACACGCGCCGTCGTGTCCCAAATATTACGGCGCCGACAACGCGGCGCCCTCCAAAATTGAGGCAAGCGGAGCGCTTGCCCTACAAACGGTTTGTTGCATAGTGAGCACTCGCTTCTGCGAAAAGATCGACAATCTTGCGGCTGGGTAGCTCAGTTGGCAGAGCAGTGGACTGAAAATCCACGTGTCGCCGGTTCGATTCCGGCCCCAGCCACATTTCCACCCATGACCTTCGTGCTGGTTCCCGAGCGAATGCGCGCTGTTTAAATGAAATACGATTGGAAAGACGCAGGTGAGGAATGGTCGGTACCGTGGGGAAGTTCGGCGGCTCAATGGTTCGGGGCCATTTTGCCGCGAATCCGTGATTGCCTGCCGGCAGAAAGGATCCTGGAAATCGCGCCCGGTTTCGGTCGATGGACTCACTATCTGAAAGATTATTGTCGCGATCTCTCGATCGTCGATCGGACCGGCGAGTGTATCGAAGCGTGCCGTCAACGGTTTGCCGCCGATTTACATGTCCACTGTTACCTCAACGACGGTCGTTCGCTTCCTATGATTCCCGATGCTTCAGTCGATTTCGTGTTCAGTTTCGATTCCCTCGTCCACACGAAACGAGACGTGGTCGAAGCGTATCTGCGCGAATTGGGGACTAAATTGAAAATCGGCGGGAAAGGGTTTATTCACCATTCCAATTTTGGCGAATACGCCAGCTCCTTCCGCGAGCGGATTCCGCAGGCATTAGCGAAGCCGCTTATCAAAGCGAAGATTTTCGATTGGGCGCATCATCGAAGCCCGGATATGGCTGCCGAGTTGTTTCGCTCGCTCTGCACGGACCACGGTTTGCATTGCCTCAGTCAGGAACTGGTTAACTGGCGTGGGCGACGCTTGATCGATTGCTTTTCGACGATCATGCGAAGTGACATGTCCGTCCAAACACCTACGCGGAGAGTTCGAAACCCAAATTTCATGCGCGAAGCCACAAAAATCCGCGCCAAAGCTACAGTTACTCAGTTCGCAGAGCGGTAATCGGATTCACATAGGTCGCGCGGCGTGCCGGGAGAAAACAAGCGAGGAGCGCGGCCGCAGCGAGGAGTAGACTTGAAGTAATCAGCGCGAATAAATCGGTCGGACTTACTTGATATAGAATTCGAGCGAGAACGCGGCCCGCGGCCAATGAAAGCAGAAGCCCGACGAACACGGCGAGCGCAGTTTGTATTGCCCCCTGGCGCATGATCAACACGAAGACATCTTTGCGATGCGCGCCGAGCGCCATCCGAATGCCAATCTCACGGGTGCGACACGATACGGAGTACGCTTTGACGCCATAAACGCCGACCACCGCGAGAAGGAGCGCGATTGCACCGAAAGCGCCGAAGAGCGTTGCGCCCAACTTGACGATCCAAAGTCCGACGCATCGATCCACAAGATCGACATAAGGCGCGATGCTGAGAATGGGCAGGTCGGGATCGAGTTCGCGCAAGCTCTGACGCACGGTCGAAATCATGCCGGCCACTGCATGTCGATCCTGGGTGTCGAGGCGAACGTGAAGAAAGATGTTCCCGCTGTATCCGTGCGCGAACGGCACGAATAACCGGGCGAGCGTCGTGTCATTCTGGACGTCATGGCGATGAGTATTGACGATGCCGACAATTTCCATGTCGTTAGGCGAACCATCACTTGGCGGGATCGTATAGCGAACATGCTGGCCGATCGCATCCTGGTTCGGGAAAAGTTTTTTCGCCATTTCTTCGTCGATGATAGCGATGCGGCGAGTATCTTTGCTTTCGCATTCCGTCTGAGTGAAATCGCGGCCGCGCAGGAGCTTCACCCCGATTGAATCGAAATATCCGGGCGTGACAGCGGTGTAGAGTGCGCTCGCACCGGGATCTGGCGCTTTTGGATCGGTCGAAAGCGTTTCGCGGGTCGACATGATGCGACGCGTGTTGGTGAAATTCCCGTAAGGCAACATCGTTCCGACGCCGACGGCGCGAACGCCAGGCAACTGTCGCGCGCGTTCCACAATGTTGAAGATCAAACGGCGCGCATCGGCCGGCTCCTTTTTCACGAGGGTGAAATCCATTTCCGTGACGAGGTCGCCGGCCGCCACAAATCCGGGATTCAATCCGGCGGCTTTGAGCGCGCCGCGGAAAAATAATCCGGCCGCGAAGAGCAACATGAGCGAAAGCGCGATTTGGACCATGACCGAAATGTGACGCGGCGCGAAGAAACGGCTGAAGCGTCCGACCCGCGCCGGTTCGCCGACTTGTTGTTTCAAATCGTTCACGAGATCAGCTTTGGTCGCTTTGAGCGCGGGGCCGAGGCTGAAGAGGACGGTGGCGAGCAAGCAAAACAGAAACGTGACCGAGAGGACGGCAGCATCCGGCGTAAGATCGACAACGAACGAAAAATTTACGCTACCGAGCAGGCCTGCGAGCGAGTGAAGCAGAAGATTGTTGCACCAAACGCTGAGAATAAGTCCGACCACACCGCCGCACACCGCGAGCAACAATCCTTCGCAAAGCAATTGACGCACGATCCGCCAGCGTGAAGCGCCGACCGCGAGTCGGACGGCGATCTCCTTGGAACGCGAAGTGCCGCGCGCAAGCAGCATATTGGCGAGATTTAAGCATGCGATCAGCAATACCGCGCCAGCCATCGCCGTTAGCAAGGTACCGATCAAAGTGATCGGGCCGTCGTCCTCCGGCGAGGTGCTCAAGCTGAACCGCGACGGTTTTTGAATTTGCACCTCGCGCACGAACTCCGCGTCGGCCGCTTGCATGGCGTTGAAGCGTTGTGACAAGACCGGCAATCGCGACTTCGCCGTCTCGATCGTCAGACCCGGGCGCATCCGTCCGACGAGATTGAGTGCATAATTTTTCGGATTAGCGAGATCGTGCATTGTCTCGGAATCGCCAAAAGCGGAGCCGAGCTGCGATCGAATGCCAAGCGGCACCCAAATGTCGGGCGCGATCAATGCGCTCGCGCCGCTGAATCCCTCCGGCGAAATGCCGATCACATTGTAAGGCTGGCCGTTGATCTGAAGTGTGCTGCCGACAAAATCGGTGCGCCCGCCCGTCCGTTTCCAAAATCCATAGCTCGCGACCACAACCGGGACGTTGGCGTTCGGTCGCGCTTCCTCGGCGGTATAAAACCTTCCGCGAAACGGTTTCACTCCCATGAGCGAGAAATAATTTTCCGAAGTCAGAAACGCGAAACTGCGTCGCATCTCGTGATCGCGCCCGATCCCCGCTACCGCAAACTCGAGCGCGGCAAGATCGATAAACAGGTCGCCTCCATTTTCGCGAAGCTCGCGGTATTCGTTGTAGGAGAACTGGCGATAATCGTGGTTCGCGTTTTGGCGGCAGTTAAAGACGTTTACGACTTCCTGCGGGCGCAGCGGCACCATCGGATGCAGCACCACACTATTGATCAGCGCAAAAATCGCTGAGTTCACTCCGATGGCGAGCGCCAGGGTCACTACTGCTACGGCCGTGAATCCGGGCGACTTGATGAGCTGACGAAAAGCGAACTTGAAATCTTGGATCATAAAAACGTCGGTTTGTTTTCATTGAGATGCAGCCGGCCTCAGCTTTGGATTCAACGATCTCGGCCAGTCGAAAATATTTCTCGTCAGTTGAAAAATTTTGGCTTCGACTCCGTATTCCTAACTAAACCTTCGAGCTATGCCTTCCCGAAACGTTGAGCGTCACCGGCGATGCGGAGACGCAAATGTTGCATCGCGGAATCTACGACGCGGCAGTTTTTCGCGCGCAAATAAAGCTTTCCGGAAAATTTACGCCGCCCGATTTCGGTGCCGGACGCCTATCGCTATGTCGAACGCTCGATCAAGTATGGCGTGCTCTTTCTCGTGCTCGTATTCACGACCTTCTTTCTTTTCGAAGTGACCGCGCGGCAGAAAATTCATCCGTTCCAATATCTGATGGTCGGCGCGACGCTTTGTATCTTTTATCTGCTGCTGCTCTCGATCTCCGAGTTTATCGGATTCGGCTATGCGTATCTGATCGCGGCGGCGGCATCGACAATATTGATCACGTGGTATTGCCGATTTTTCCTCGGCGGCGGCGTGAGGACATTAATGATCGGAGCTGGCCTGGCCGGAGTTTACACGTTTCTCTACATTACTTTTACGGCAACAGGATTACGCGCTTCTGATGGGCGCAATCGCACTCTTCATCGTGCTCGCAGTCGTGATGTACGTGACGCGCAAAGTCGATTGGTACGCGCGCGACGCGGGTTGAATTTGCGGTTAGAGCGACTGGAC
>JBEEHZ010000223.1:0-10805 GCA_041167705.1 Verrucomicrobiota bacterium
GTTCGTCATTCCCGTCCGAGGCGGATCTCACCGCTAGCGTTGTAGCTGCCGATGTCCCTATCGGCAGTCTGTTATTTAATTAAATCTGCCGCCAGAGACGGCGGCAGCTACAACTTACAGAACTCGTATGTCGACACAACGCTTCACATTCCCTAAGAGTCGCCGCCTGACTCAATCCGCGGAGTTCGACCACGTAAAAAAGAACGGCCAAGTCTATCGCGGTCAGTTGATCGTGCTTGGCATCGTTCCGGCGAACGACGGTCCTCGTTTTCGCGTCGCGTTTGTCACCTCGCGCGCGCTCGGGCGTGCAGTTGTGCGGAATCGGGTTCGGCGTCGGCTGCGCGAAATTGTTCGTAAACATCAACGCGAGCTCGTTGACCGGATTTGGATTGTGACGATCGCACGCGCGTCCGCCGCGCGGGCGAGTTATCAGCAGCTGGAAGTTGAATGGTTGCGTCTGGCCAAGCGCGCTTCTATTCTAGCGCCTTCATGCTGAAAATTCTCCGCGCTCTCATTCGTTTTTATCAATGGACGATTTCGCCTTTGCTCTCGGCGCTCGGTGGTCCTGGCTCGGGTTGTCGATTTGAACCCACCTGCTCCCGTTATTTCTTGGAAGCGGTGGAACTGCACGGCATTGGGCGTGGCGGCTGGCTCGGTTTGAAACGACTGGCGCGTTGTCAGCCCTGGGGCGGTTGCGGACACGATCCGGTCCCGAAAGAAATTTGCGCTCGAACTGTTACCAAATCGCTGGTCTGTGAATAGCGAGCGCTCCCAATTTTATGGATCGAACTGCATGGATTGCCGTTATACTTTGCGTCGTCGGATTGGTGGGGTGGGAATGGTGGATCGCCAAACAAACACCGCGGCCGCGACCGGCGATATCCGCTTTGGCTCCGACGCCGGCGCCCCTCGCTGGAACTAGCGCCTCGCCCGTTCCTCTCTCTTCGTCTGCGCCCGCGCCTGCTCTGAGCGCGACTCCTGTCGCGGAAGCAACTCCGGCGTTTGCCGAAAAAAACGAAACTCTCCGAAATGACGACGTCGAACTTCGCCTAACCAATCGCGGCGGCGGGATTCGGGAAGCGGTTTTGCTCAAGCAAATCGCTCAGGGCGACGAGCGCGTCGTCCTCAATTCAAAAGAGCGGTTGCCAATCGGAGCGATCATCGAACAACCGACCGCGCCCCAAATTGATGAGTTTGCGTTGAGCCGGGAAGCGGATGGCAGCGTTAAATGTGAGCGGAGCGCCGACAACGTCACGGTGCGAAAGAAGTTTTTCTTTCCGCCGGGCAAAGACAAGAAAGACAACTTTCTGGCGGAGATGGATGTCGATCTTGTGAACACCGGCAACGGGCCTTACACAAATCCTGGTTACTTCGTCGCGCTCGGGTCAGCGGCGCCGATTCATCCGAAGGATTATTCGTATTACACCCGACTCGTTTGGTGCGTCGACGGCAAGGCCAAGGGAGTTGACGTCGGTTGGTTCGGAGGCGGAGGCGGACTTCTCGGCATCGGCCAGCGCGCGCCGCAGGCATTTTACCAACAGGATCTCGCCAATGCCGATTGGGCCGCGGTCAGCGATCAGTTCTTCACAATGCTGGTTGCGCCACTAACCGCAAAAGCAAACGGTGTTTGGGGCCGGCGTTTCGATATCTCGCCGGAGCAAAAAATCTACGGACTTTCCGGAGCGTTGCGCATGCCCGGTTTTCAATTGCCGCCCGGCCAAACCTATACCGCGCGATTTGAGATTTGGGCCGGACCGAAAATTTATCATCGCCTCGCCCGGCTCGATCACAACGAAGCCGAGATCATGGATTTCGGAATCTTCAAAATTGTCAGCCAATTTTTGCTCAACTTTCTCAACTGGCTCCACGGTTTCATCGGTTCCTACGGCTGGTCGATTCTCGCGTTGACTGCCATCATCAAAATCGTGCTTTGGCCGCTGCAGGACAAAGCCAACCGCTCGATGCGGCGGATGTCGCTCCTCAATCCAAAAATTCAGGAGCTGCGCGAAAAATATAAGGACGACCCGACGCGGATGAACCAGGAAGTGATGAAGCTCTACAAGGATTACGGGATCAATCCGGTCGGCGGCTGTTTGCCGATGATGATCCAGATCCCGATTTTCTTCGGGTTATTCAAAATGCTCGGGCAAGCGGTGGAATTGCGAAACTCGCAGTTTTTGTGGGTGCACGATTTATCCCAGCCTGACACCGTCGGGCATGTGCCAGGGCTGGGCTGGCCAATCAACATCATTCCGCTTTGCATGGCCCTGACCCAAATCTGGCTGATGGCGATGACGCCCAAGACCGGCGACGCCACGCAGCGGCGGGTGATGATGTTCACTCCGCTGATCTTCTTGTTTATCTGCTACAATTTTGCCGCGGCTTTGGCATTGTATTACACGACGCAAAACCTTTTCAGCATCGTGCAATTTTATTATAACAAACGACAACCGCTACCGACGCTCGAAAAGCGCGTGCCCGCCGGAAAACGGAAATGATGACGCCGAAAGAATTACTCGACACTATTCTTGGCTATCTCGGCTTCGTCGTGGACATCGAAGAAACGCAGAACGAAGCGGGCAATTTGGTCCTGCAAATTTACACCGAGGAAAGTCGTCGCCTGATCGGACGCGACGGCGAAACGCTCGAAGCGCTCCAGTTTTTGCTCAATCGGCTCCTGCAAACGAAAGACAAGGACGCGCCGAAAGTTGTGGTCGATTGCGAATTGTATCGCTCGATGCGCGAAGACCGGATCGTGCAACGGGTTCGCACTCTCGCGGAGCGTGTGCGCGCCACTGGGCGATCGCTCCAGCTCGAACCGATGAATTCCTACGAGCGTCGCATCGTCCATAACGCGTTCAAAGACGATCCCGACATCGCCACCTGGAGCCCTTCCGACTCCGCGCGAATCAAGCAAATCACGTTACTCAAGCGTCAGGCTAAAAAAGAGCCGGCCCAGCCTGCGCCCCAAAGTTAATACGGTGGATCGGCCCCGAAAGCTTTCGGGGGCGATGCTAAAATAATGCGGCTTTGCCGCGTAGACTAACATCGAGCAAGGGACTGCTCGATCCACCTACCGCTTTCGATCAAAACGCGCGGCTTCTTTAGTCTCACCGGATTTTATTTCCGGTCGCCAGCGAAACTTTTGCAAAAGTGGATTCGCTTTTCCTTCGAGTGCATCGGCGGTGAGTTCACCTAAGACCGGCGCGAATTTGAACCCATGTCCGCAGTCCCCGGTGGAAATGACTAAATTCGGACGCTCCGGATCTGGGGCGATCCAGAAATCTCCGTCATTGGTGTCGCAGTACATGCAGACGCGCGTGTAAACGATCGGCGCGTCGACCAGCGCAGGGATTGTCGATCTTAGGAATTTGCGCAGGTCGATCTCGTCCTCGCGGGTGACCACGCGTTCGGGAGAATCGGGAGACATCTCGCGGCCTGGGCCGTGGTTCGCAATTTTGACTACGCCCTGGTTCAGCGGAAAACCATAGTAGCCGGTTGTTGAAATGTCCGCGCCAAAAAATGGAAAGCGCTCCGGCAGGAAAAAACTCGGCTGCTTCGGTCGCAAATGAAAAACGGGATGCGCGGTCGAACGCAGAAATTCTTGCGTGAACGGAAGCATATACGGGGTCCACGCTCCGGCCGCAACGACCACGGCGTCTCCGGTAATCCGATGTCGGCCTTCCAACACGACGCCTTCAACGCGATCGTCGCTTTCATTCAGGGCAGTGAATTTTCCCTGGCGCAGTTCGATGCCTCGCGATTTCGCGTATTCGAGTAGGGTCGCGACAACGCGGCTGCTTTCGACATAACCGGCGCCGGGATCAAAGAACCCGTCCTGAAATCGGTCCGGATCAAACGCCGGAAAACGCTGGTGGAATGTGAACGAATCGAATCTTTCGACCACGTGTCCGTGTTTCTCCAAGACCTGGAAGCTGTCGTATTCAAAGCCGCCCGGCTCCATCCGGTTCTGGCAAACAAACAAAACGCCCGTTTCGTGATATAGCTCGATCCCGAAATCGGCGTTCCATTTTCGCCAAAGTTCAATGCACCGCTCGGCCAGCGCCGTGTAATCCTCGTCCGGGCCATAAGCTGCGCGGACTGCTTTGCTAATGTCGGTCGAAGCTGCCAGCGGATGGGGCAGGGGACCAGGATCGACAAGGACGACTTTATGTCCGCGTTTTTTTAATTCTATCGCGGAAGTAACCCCGTTAATCCCTGCACCGACAACAATTACAGTCACGCCTTGAATTCGAAGATTATTTTGCCGCTTCGTTTGCTTTGCGATGCGTGCGCCACGGCCGCTTTCGCTTCGTCAATCGTGTAAGCCTTCTCTACTTTCGTTTTCAGAAGGCCGCGTTTCGCCCTTTCGAACAGCGTCTGGAACGCCTTTATCCGCTCCTGCACGGTCGCGGCGTCGTACCATTTATTGATCCAAATTCCCCGGAAACGCAGATCTTTGAAAATCAGCAAACCGGTTGGGATCTTCAATGGCTGCATACTCATCGCGCCGAAGCTGACCAGCGTTCCTCCAAATGCGAGACAGTTTGCCAGATGCAACGCGCTGTCGCCGCCAACCGAATTTAACCCGAGCCGGATCGCTGCGCCGCTGGTGGCATTTTTCACTTCGTCTCGGAGCTTTTCGTTATCAACCAAAACAACGTCGCCCCCTTCAGCGCGCAATTCGTCAATCAATTCGGCGCGCCGCACCACGTTCACGGTTTTGAATCCAAGCTCGTGCGCGATCTGAATCACGGCGCGACCCGCGGCCGAGTTGGCCGCGTTTTGAATCAACCAATCACCTCGCGCAAGATCGACATAATCGTGGAGCAACCGCCACGCGGTCATCGGATTGATTTTCAACATCGCCGCGTGCACCGGCTCGATTTCCGGCGGCACCGGCACTAACTCGCTCGCTTTGACCGCGAGCGCTTCGCGCCAGGTTCCAATGTTGTGCGGTAAAATTACGAGCGCGCCTTTGTTGATCGTTGAGACGCCCGCGCCAACTTCGACAACGACGCCCGCGCCTTCGAATCCCGGAACGGCCGGCACTTCGCGGCGACCAGGGTATTTTCCTTCGATCGCATTGATGTCCGCTGGATTAATCGGCGCCGCGCGCATTTCGACGACTGCTTCATCCGCCGCGGGTTTCGGCCAGGGCTCGGTCTGAATTTGCAAAACCTCCGCCGGATTTCCGTGCCTTTCGTAAAGAATAGCCTTTATAGTTTTGCTCATTCGATGAATTCGGCGTCGCATCCTCAGCCTGCCGCGACCAATCTGCAAACCGGCGCACGCCTCGCGTTGATTGGTTTGGTGGTGAACATCGCCTTCGCCATCATCAAAATCAGCGGCGGCGTTTTCGGAAACGCTTACGCGCTGATCGCTGATGGAATCGAATCGGCGCTTGACGTCGCCGGCTCAATCATTATCTGGGGCGGCTTGCGTTTCGCGGCGCGACCGCCGGACGAAACTCATCCTTACGGGCATGGCAAAGCCGAACCGCTGACCGCGATTTTTGTGGCCTGCAGTGTGTTCATCGCCGCCATCGCGCTTGCGGTGGAAAGCACGCGCACACTGTTCTTGCCACATTCCTCGCCGGCGTCGTTCACCTTGCTGATCCTCCTGATGGTTGTCATCGTCAAAGAAACGCTCTTTCGCTACGTGGTCCGTTTCGGTCGCTCGATCGGAAGCATCGCGGTGGAAGCCGATGCCTGGCGTCATCGCGCCGATGTTCTCACGTCGATCGCGGCGTTCGTTGGGATTTCAATCGCGCTCATTGGCGGGGAGACGTGGCGGAGCGCCGATAATTGGGCTGCGATCTTCGTTTGTCTCGTGATCGCGAGTGTCGGCGTGCGTCTCCTCAGGCCTGCGCTGTACGATATTCTCGATACCGCGCCGCGCGGTCCAATTGTCGATCGTGTCCGCGAGTCGGCGGCGTCAGTTCCCGGCGTCGTCCGAATCGACAAAAGCTTTATCCGCAAAATGGGTCTCAGTTTCTATGTCGATCTTCACGTCGAAGTGGCTGGGAACATTCCGGTTCGGGAAGGCCATCACATCGCGCATGCGGTTAAACGCGCTATTCAAGAAAGCGATCCGCGTATCGCCGATGTCCTGGTGCACATCGAGCCCGCGAAACCATCCTCTTAATAATTACAGTTCGCGGACCAACGCCACAATCGCGTCCGTCAGCCTTGCGCGCGCGCGTGCAATTTGCCGGCCAAAACGAAAAAGCGGCCAGATAGAGCCTGGATCTCTTAATAGATACGCGAGAAGTCCGCCAAAGTTTGTTCGCTGACGTTCGATGTCGAACAAAACGGATGGCGGAGCTGGGAACGGTTGACTCACGGTGTCGCTGATGATCCGCAGTGAAAGAAGTGGTACGCCATGAATCTTGCACACATCCGCGATCGCCCCGGTTTCCATGTCGACCGCCGCTGCATCGGCTGCTCGCGCGATTTCATTTCGCGCGGCGACCGAATCGATGATCGACGTCGATGTAAAAAGTTTCACGACCCGCGGTTCCCGATCGCGCAAAATTTGCTCGGCATTGGCGAGTAGTGCCGGGTCTGAAAAGTTATGGGCTAAAACCAAATCGCCGATGCCCAACTCTTCGCTCACACCGCCGGCAAAACCGGAGCTGATCACCAAGCTCGGTCGCGCTTTGTGAAGGAGAACTTCCAGCCGCGCGTTGCAGTTCTTTGCTCCGACGCCGGTATGCAGAATGGTCACGGCGCGACTCCGAACTGTTTCGCGAGGCCCGATTATTTCGGGGTTGTCGATCTTTCCGGACAGCAAATTGTCGTGACGCTGAACTTCCTGAAGTCGGCGGGTCAACCCGGAACTCTCCGATGGAAGCGCGAATGTGATCCCGATCATTGCGCGCTGACGATGCGCAGTTGGAGAATCGCTTTTTCTCCGGCTTTCGGTTCGACCGGAGCTGGAGGAAGCGTTGCGCCGAGTCTCTTCATCAACTCGCGAAAGTCATTCAACCGCGCGGTCGGAACTTCAGCGAAAAGTAAAACACCGTGCTGGTCGGCGAGGCCTTTTGTTCCCGAGCCGCCAACCTGCTTTGCCGCCGCGATCACCTTGTTTGCCAATTTATTCTGCTCCGCCACAGGCGCGGTGAATTCGATTTCTTCAACATCGAAACTTGGGGTGGGAAGCGCTACCGCTGCCGTGCGGGCCAGGCTTTCCGCCAGCTCGCTCCGATTTTGTTCCGTGTTCACTCGCGTTTTTTCTTTCTGTTTCATGAACGCGATTGCGTAAATTCCGAACACCACGTTGGCGAAAACCAGAATCGCGAAAGCGGTGGCGACCCGGCGCCCCAGCACAGCGCCGCGTTCTTCGAGTGTTGGATCGGACACGCCAATGATCTCGCGCGAGCCGCTCACATCGGCGTGAATTTGGCGAGCAACCGTCAGCTCTCGCCGAAGTTGTGGATCCGACATGAGTCGTTCCTCCAATTCCGTGCGTTCCCTAGGCGATAATTTGCCTTCGAGATAATCGAAAAGCTTGTCTGGATTCATTTTCGAGGTTGGACAAGCGTGGCGCGGCCCGCGTTCGCCCGCAATGACGAACTCGTGTCTGGTCATCCCGAACGAAGTGAGGGATCTGACAATCGGAGTCTGGATCACACAGATTACTGAGCGTGACTCAAACAGCTTGCGGGAGATTCCTCGCGTCCGCTCGGAATGACAGATCAGATAATTTCGTATCCGATCGGCTTGAATTTGTCATTGTTCGACATCTCAGCCGAACAGGCAGTCAATCGTCAACCGGGCGCGATTTGCGCTTTACCCTTGGTCGGTAGAGGTAATCCACCGTGGGGGAATATGGTCAGGGGAGTCTCCAGAGCGGAAATTGGCGTCGCAACGCGTTCATCGCGTTGGGGATTCTGGTAGGACTCTTTCTCATTTTCCATCGGCCGCTGTTGTTAGGCCTCGGACATCGCATCGCTCTGCATTATGCGGCGAAGGAAAATCTGAAGCTTGAATTTCGGCTCGAGGGCAGCGTTTTCACCAACCTCATCATCAGGGACCTGCACGCGGCTTCTACCGGACCAAGTGATGTCGAATCACTCGATGTCGATCTTGCCCGAATCGATTACGGACTGTTCACCCTGCTTCGACATGGGATCTCGACCGCGATCAAGAACGCGGATGTTCATTCCGCGCGCATTGTAATGAATCCGGAGAAGGCCTCGTTGCGACCTCGGCCGCCGAATCCGAAAAAGAAAATCGACTTGCCCGATATTTTCCCGGAACGCCTCCACGTTGCCGACGCCACGATCGTTGTTCGCAATCATCCGCACGATTTTGTCGCCGAGCATGTTGCTCTTGATTTGGATCCGAGTCGTCCCGGCGAAATCAAAGTGGAGAAGTTGCAACTCGTCGGCGGCCAGACCTGGCTGAAATTGTCTGCACCCGCGACCTACGCGAATCGCAATCTGATCGTGCGCAACCTTGTTCTGGCGGACAATGAGCGATTTCGTTCGGTTAATGTCGACGCGTCGCAAATCGGGGCCCGAAAATTGGCGATCAATTTCGATTACACCGTAGCCGGCGGAAATATTACCGCCTCGGTCATGTTGCATGAGGCCCAAACTTCGCTCGACACCAATGTTCGCATTCGCGGCGTGAAGGTCCCCGTTGATGCGATCAACAAGTTCGTGGCTTTGCCCGAAGGCTGGATGCGCGGTCAGATGGAAAAATTTGATGTCGATCTTAGCGGCCTGCTCAGTTCGCCGGCGACTTGGAACGGAAACCTCGCCGCAGAACTCACTGATTTTCACCAGGAACAAACGGCGTTCGACCACGGAATATTTCAAGTCACGGCGAAAAATGGTGTCGCGACTTTGCAATCGGCTGAGATCACCCGGGACCAAAATCAATTCCACCTTCGCGGATCGGCCGAACTGCCGCGCAACATTAGAGATTTTGGTCGCGCGCCGACAACTCTGGAACTTGCCGCGACCTTGCCCGATTTGCGGCAAGTGACGGCAGGGATGCCGCAAAAAATTAGCGGCGCGGCGGACATCAACGGCAAGCTCAACATCAAAGACTCGATTGTGAATGGAGAGTTCGCAGTCACGGCGCCGACATTGAGATTTCAAGACGGTCGCTGCGAGAATTTCAACGCCGTGATCAAACTCTCGAAGAAAATGCCGCCGGCCGCTTCTGACAAACCGTGGTTTAGCGATCTGGTCTCGCAAGCCACCATCGCGAGTTCAAACATCCGGTTTCGTGATTACGTCGCGGACTCGGTGGAAGGATCGCTCCATGCGAAAAACGACGTTGTTACGTTCGATCGCCTCGTCGTTAAGCGAAAACAAAACGAATTTATTGTAAGTGGCGATTATCGCTTGCCGAAAGCGCTGCCCGACGCCGCGGAGCAACCGGCGAAGATCGACATCTCCTTCAACGCGGCGGAGCTGGCGGATTGTTGGGTGGCGGATTCGCGCGATAAAATTTCGGGACCGTTGCATGCGGTCGGTCAGATCGAATGGAAGAAGGGGATCGCGAACGGCCAGTTGTCGATCTTCGGTGCGAATCTGCGCATGCGCGATCTTGTTTTCACTCAACTGAACTCGCAGTGCGTTATTTGGAACAATGTTGTTTACCTAAACGACGCCAGCGCGAACCTGACCGGGAACGATTTCATCAGCGGAAACGCGATTGTCGATCTTCGCGGGCGGCATCATTACAGCGGAAGATTTCGCGCGCACGTTTCGGATTTGTCGAAATTGCAGCCGTTGCTGCGAACTTTTGGAAATCAAAACGAGCTGGCCGGCTCGCTCGTCGTCGAGTGGGAAGGCGACGGCGAAGCGACCAAGCTGAAAACCGGCAAATTGAAACTGGCTTTGGATAACGGTCGCTACGGCAACGCGCGCTCGTTACAGGCAACCGCCGATGCCACCTATTCGCCGGACGGCTTGGATGTTCCGACGATTTTCCTGCGGAGCGAGAAAACGTATTTTCAAGCAATCGCTCAGGCCAAAGGGGAGACGCTGGAGATCAGCAAGGTCGAGCTCGATCAAGGCCAGGCGAAGTATGCCGGAGGTTACATCTCGATTCCGTTCGTCTGGAAAAATCTCGGGACCGATGGGGCTGTGCTTCCGTCGAATGGAAAAGTGACGGCGATATTTCAATCCGAAAATCTCGACATCAAAAAACTTTTTCAAGATGTCGGGCTCAAACCGACCGCGTCCGGTTTGTTGAATGTGAAGGTAAATGCGAGCGGAACGCTCGCCGACTTAAACGCGCGACTCGACGTGCAGATGCGCAATCTGCGCGCAGAGAATTTGCCCAAATTTGAGCCGGCGAGTTTTGATTTGAGCGCGCAAGCGCAAGGCAATCAGTTGAAGATTTCCGGGAAATTGCAGCAGGCGAAGATCCAGCCGCTGGAGCTGACCGCAGATTTTCCGTTCGATGTCCCGAAGATCGTGCATGAAGGAAAACTCCCCGACGAAACGCCGGTGACCGGAAAGATGCGTTTGCCGCGGAGCTCGGTGAATTTTATGCGGCAATTTATCCCGGGCGTCCAGGAACTGGACGGTGATGCGGCGTTGGATGTCGATGTTCGCGGAACAATCGCGCGCCCAGTTTTGACCGGAACCGCGGACATGACGATCAATGTTGCGCGAATGACCGATCCCACGTTTCCGGCCGTGCAAAATTTCAAGGCGCGACTGAATTTTGCACGCGACGCACTGACGATTGAGCAATTCGGCGGCGAACTTTCCGGGGGACATTTCAAGGTCACGGGCGGCGTGACATTTCCGAAATTGACGACGCCGAACCTGGATT
>JBEEHZ010000224.1:0-3966 GCA_041167705.1 Verrucomicrobiota bacterium
CAACTCTGCGCCGGTCGCGTGCACACTTTCGAAAGTGGGCGCCAGCCAGCGTAACATCGCGAGATTTCGCGTCGCTTGGCGAACACGTTGTTGTCGATCTTTCGAGCTCGGCGGTGAGGGCGACATCACTTCCCATGTTAACGGCGCGCGATGGGCCGGGTCGGTGGCGAGGAGCATGTGCAGGAGCGTTGTTCCGCTTCGCGGCAAGCCGACAATGAATAACGGTTCGCGAACTCTTTGTTGCGCGATCTCGGGATAAAGCTTGCGGTCGCGCGCGAGCAAAAGCCGGTTGCACAAAATGCGTACGATATCGCCCCGTAGCGCCATTTTTCCGATCACATTTAGTCGCGCCTCGCGATGGCACGACTCCAACAAGCGAGAAAGCGGCTCAGAAAAGTCGCCTTCGCCAAAATCATCGAGCCGACAGCGGCGCTTTGCAGTCTCGATTAATTTGCTAGCGGACGGAGATGTCGATCTTACGCCGATTTTCTCGAGCGCGGCGCCGGATCTGTTTAAGGCCCGAATCAACCTCGGAGCACGAGTTTGCTCGACGGTCGTGGGCGCGCGCATACATCGACAATTGCGGCAGGCTGAAGCGAACGCAAGTTTCAACTCCGCTTGTTGCGCAGCGCACGCAGACGTCCGATCATTTGTTATGAGGACAGAGAAAGCGACGTTCGGGGCGGGCTGTTTTTGGGGCGTGGAAGAAGCCTTCCGCAAACTAAACGGCGTAACATCGACCGCTGTCGGCTATGCTGGCGGAAACAAAGACAATCCGAGCTACGAAGATGTTTGCAGCGACGGGACCGGCCACGCCGAGGTTGTCCAATTGGAATTCGATCCTTCGCAAGTCAGTTACGAACAGATCCTCGACGTTTTCTGGTCCAACCACAATCCGACGACGTTGAATCGGCAAGGCCCGGATGTCGGCACGCAATACCGTTCGGTAATCTTCTATCATTCGCCGGAACAAAAAGCCGCAGCCGAAAAGTCGAAGCAAAAAATAGTCGAGAGCGGCAAGTTCAATCGACCGGTCGTAACGCAAATCGAGCCGACCCCGAAGTTTTGGCGCGCGGAAGAATACCACCAGCGCTATTTGGAAAAGCGCGGCCAGTCGCACTGCGCGATCTAAGCGCATGGCCGGCGACGTTATTCGGACAAAAAACTTCGTAGCGGACGCCGCCAGCTTCATTGTCGATCTTGCCCACAAAGCGCTGGCGGAGCGGCACGAGTTCCGGATCGCGCTCTCAGGCGGAAATACGCCGCGGCCGGTTTATTCGGAGATCGCGCGGATCGGTCGTGATCTGCCGTGGGAACGCCTTCTGATTACGTTCGGGGACGAGCGCTGTGTGCCGCCGGACGACGCGCAGAGTAATTTTCGCATGGCGCGCGAAACTTTGTTCGTTCCCGCAAGCGTGCCCGAAAAATCAATCATGCGCATGCGCGGCGAGATCGATCCGCAAATTGCGGCCCAGCAATATCAGGATGATGTCGATCTTTTGGCCACGCAGCGCGGCGAACAGATTTACCGGCACGATTTGATTTTGCTCGGGTTGGGCGACGACGGCCACACTGCTTCACTGTTTCCGGATAGTGTGGCGTTGAATGAAGCGACCCGGCGCGTGGTCGCGAATTTTGTCGCGAAGCTGAACGTGTGGCGCCTGACTTTTACGTTTCCACTCATCAATCACGCGCGACATGTGTGCTTTCTGGTGAACGCGACCAAGCAGGCAAAGTTGATCGACCGTGTCATCAACGGCGATCCGCAATTTCCAGCGTCACGCGTGAATCCGAAGGCTGGAACTCTCACGTGGATCTTGGGACTTTAGCGATTTTCTGAAGTGTACCTTCGCTGAATATTTGAGTCGTCTCGGCGTGTCCAATGCCCAAATCTTCCGATGCAATCGTGGGCCCGTCGGAGCCCAACGAACACACATTGGGTACTTCGCGCGTCCTCTCCTCATCGCTAAGGCAGTCCAGCAACGAGGTCGTATATTCGCCCCAGCAGCGAAACCGGCGCTCCCGCGCGCGTTTGCTCAGGGTGTTGTAAATTTCCTGATCTGTCAGCAGCAAGTGCATAGCGCGAGCGAGTTCAGCGATGCTGGCTTGATCAATCAGGACACAGCCACCGCCGCGGGCAATCTCGCCGAGCGCTCCATTGCTCCCGCAAATGCACGGTTTGCCATGCGATAAGCTTTCCATTATCGGCAGTCCGAAACCCTCGGCGAGTGAAGGGTAGACGGTGAAGTGGCATTTGCGGTAAGCCTCAAGCAGCGTGGAATCATCCACGTGTTTGAGCCATGAAACCCGTCGGCCTTTGGCCTGTAACCAGCGGATGCGGTACAGAACTTTGTAACCCGAACCGCCAGTACTGCGGCCGATCAGGCGCAGATCAAATTTCAGACCGAGACTCCAAAGATGCTCTGCCGCCTGCAAGAGACTAAGATGATTCTTCCGCGGCTCGAAGGAGCCGACGCAGAGAATCACTTTCGTCGCGCCGTTCGACGAAGCCAGGTTTTGGTCCCGCCTTTCGAATCCCAGCGGCCAGACTTCGACAGATGTCGAGGGCGGGTTCTCTATTCCACATTGATGCCAAAGTTCGAGCAGCTCTATTTGGGATTGCTCAGAAATACAAATAACATGGTCGAACGCGGCCAATGATCGGATGTATTTGCGGAAAGCAGCGGCCGCGGAGAGGGAAAACAAGCTGAGCCGCAAATTTGCTGCGTCATGGAAGATCGCAACGCTGCGACCAGTCGATTCGGTCAGCGCGTCGGGAAGCAAGCGGGTCCGTTCGTCGAAATATATATCCGGCACCAGCAGGGTTTTTCCTTGTTTCAGCTCCGGCGTCAGTTCCAGACGTTTTCTTCGCAGACACCGCCGAAGTTCGCTGGGCAACTTTTCTCCTCTAAGATCGGGGCGACCAACCGCCGAAGTGTATTTGCTAAATGGAGCGAGTAGGTAGGTCAACTCAGGCTCGCCGAGCAGGTGATAACAGTTGTCGAGCCTGTTCCAACAAATCGCGGTCACTGAAGTGCGAGATGCTAGCTCGGCGTAAATGCCACGCGTAACGCGCTGCACGCCAGTAGTCCTAACCGAACGACATGACCCTGTGACGTCGAGATAGATCATGGCAAAGTAGATAGGGTCGTCTCACTAACTTGATAGCGCAATTGCTGTTTGGTCCCCTTCATGAGATTTCCCCAGCCCGTGGCGTGATCAGCGTCCTTGTTCCAGATTGCCCGGTAAGTTCTCACCTCGACGACGAACGAACAAGTTCACTTAATGAAATTGTTCGCCGGCGCAAACGCAATCAATAAAGATCATTAACAGTGTCATATGAAATCGTACAGACGAAGGCATTGCAATCTAACCTGATTCACGTTTCATTCAAAAGTCGGCTTGCCAAGCGAATGAACTATGTCTCGCTTGCGCTTTGTGAGCAGATTCTCCAGATTGGCTTCGTGCGCTTCGAACCGCTGACCGTGGCCACGGGCGAAAATCGATCGGCAAGCCCTGTTGTAACGTCTGGACACCAGTTGAAACCTACATTACGCATTCGCCCCACGAAAGGCTGGGCCGCCTTGAACCTTCGTGAACTTTGGAGTTATCGGGATCTGCTCTGGATTCTGGTCGAGCGGAATATCAAGGTTATCTACAAACAGACTGCGCTCGGCATGATCTGGGTCGCGCTCCAGCCCCTTATTGCAGCAGTAATTCTGACGGTGACTTTTGGAATGGTTGCCAAGCTTCCAAGCGACGGCGTGCCGTATCTCTTGTTTGTTTTTTGCGGCATGACTGCTTGGCGTTATTTCTCAGAAACGGCGCAACGCAGCAACAGCAGTTTGGTGAACAACGCCCAGCTCGTTTCCAAAGTTTATTTTCCGCGAATGTTGATTCCGCTCTCGCACACTTTCTCCGCCCTGGTGGATTTTGGCGTGATGCTGATCATGCTTTTCGTTATCA
>JBEEHZ010000225.1:0-9519 GCA_041167705.1 Verrucomicrobiota bacterium
CTTTACTTGGAATCGCCCCATTTGCACTGTAACGCGATCGATGAACAGATTGGGGATCATTAAGGAATTCCTCCAATTCCTGCGCGAGCGCAAAAAATGGTGGATCGCGCCTATCTTGATTTTTCTGCTGTTGCTGGGCGGGTTGTTGATCTTTGCCAACAGCTCCGTGCTTGCTCCGTTTATCTACAGTCTGTTCTAAAACATCTCGATCCGGCGTCGCTGATCACGGGTGATCGTCGCCTTTGCTGTCGAGATAAAGGACGACGAAGGCGATGCCGAGAAGTGGTTGAAGGACGCGCTGCAAAATGTTCAGCGCTAAAGCCGGGTAATCGAATCCGTGGGTTTGCAGACTGGCGTTCATTTTTTGCAGCAGCGCCTGCGGATCCTGAGTGCGCATGAGTTCCACGAAGTAGTCACGCAACATCGGCCACGCCGGAATAACGGTGACGGTCAAAGCAAAGGCGAACCAAATCGAGACGATGAGCGCGCCGCGCCAGACCGGTCGTTGATACCAGGGCAGATCACTCCCACTCCGCGCAAGATTTCTGCTCTCACGCAATGCGTCGGTGGCGGTTGCGTTTTCGAGCACAGTGAATTGCTCCCAGAAAAGGACGTTGATGAAAAACCGGCCGAACAACCAAACTTGAAACCCGAGCAGACCGAGCGCGAGCACGATCGAGAAGAGCGTCGATGAAGTAATAACCATGATCGCGATGCCGAGAGCGAACAGGATCAGCAAAAAGAAAACGCCGTAGACAAACAGACCGAGACCAGCGACGCGCGGCCAATATTTGACGGCCCCGTTCAGGACGCTGAAAAAACCGATGCGATGTCCGGTCGCAAGCTCCGCGGTCAGAATTTGGATGCCGGCGATGTAAACCGGAATCAGAACAATTCGCAAGATGAGCATGCATAATCCGAAAGCCACGACGACCAGTGTCCGCAGGTCGACGTTCACACCGGGCGCAGTGTCGATGAAACGACCGGTGAGTTCCGCGCAGAGAATCGGGACGATGCTCAGCAACGAGAGGCAAAAGAATTGGAAGAATCCGCGAAAATAGATGCGGAACGTTTCGACCAAAATGTTTCGACTCGGCGGTTTGCTCGCCGATTGCTGATCTCCGATTTCTGATCTCTGACCTCTGCCTTCGACTTGCACCGGCGGTGGTTCGACGTCGAACAAGTCCGGGATGTCGCCCGCTGTTTTCCAAAGATCGACATCTACCTGGCGCGCCGGATTCCCTGGCAGAACACGACCGTCGGCTTTCCATTCACGCAAGATGTCGAGATCGGCCGGGCCGTATTCTTTTCCCTCAACTTGAATGATCCACTGCTCGGCCATTGCTTGATCATGGAACATCCCGCATCCAGAATCCAGCATCAGGGATGAAGCTGCTCTTAATAGACGGGCATTATTACGTTTACCGGTCGTTCTTCGCGATCCCGAACCTGTCCAATTCCCGGGGCGAACCGACGAACGCGATCTTCGGTTTCGCCAAAACGCTGCGGCTGATGATCAAACATCTGCAGCCGGAGCTGGGCGCGGTGTTTTGGGACGAAGGAATGCCGGAGCGGCGGGTGAAATTGCAACCGGCCTACAAAGAAACGCGCAAGGAAATGCCACTGCCGATGGTACCGCAGCTCGATTTCATTCAAAAGCTCACCCCGCTTCTCGGATTCAAAAACATTTCGATCCCAAACACGGAGGCGGACGATTTGATGGGTTGCTATGCGATGGCCGCGTGCAAACGCAAAGGAATGGAGGTCGTCCTCGCGACCAACGACAAAGATTTGTATCAGCTCATCGGTCCGTGCGTGAAAGTTTATACCACGGCCAAGCCCGATCTCGCTTCGCCGAAGGATGGGTTCGCGTTGCTCGGCGAGGAACAAGCGACCGCGAAATGGGATGTGCCGCCGAAATTGATCGGCGATGTGCTGGCGATTGCGGGAGATTCAGTGGACAACATTCCGGGGGCCGGCATTGGACGAAAGACCGCCGCCGGATTAGTCCGCGAATTCGGCGGCTTGGAACCGCTGCTGGCGAACATCGACAAGGTGAAAAGCATTCGGAACCGCGAAAAACTCGCCGCCGCGCGCGACCAAATTCTGCAGAACCGGAAAATGGTCGAGCTCGATTGCCACATGGAATTGCCGATTGCAATCGACGACCTTCAGATTCAGCCGGATTACCCGGCGCTGGTCACCCAACTCGAGAAATGCGAATTCAAGTCTCTCCTGCAGGAGGTAAAGGACGAAGCGGCGCGCGTTGGCGGTTCGACTCAGGTGGAGCTAAAGTTGTAGCCGTTTCGCTCTGCGAAACGTCAAGCGCAAGTGAAACATTATCCCAAAACGCCACCGCGCCTCATTCAAACTTTCCACCCTGTCCTACCTATTTTGTAACGTGCTGTACAGAGAATCGCCAACGCATTCTCGCCAAGGAGACGGTGCATGGCGCTTTCATTGATTTCGCTCAGCGCGCGCAGCGAGACCACAGCGTATTTGTTGGTCGATATGTCATTATGCCTGACCACGTGCATCTATTTGTCTCCGGCGGCGACGATTTCGAACTGGGTCGCTGGATCGGCGCGCTCAAAAGAATTCTTGGCAAGCAAGCGCGGCCGGACCGTGCGCCAAGTACCGTCTGGCAGCGAGGATTTTTCGACCACGTCCTTCGAAGCTCGGAGAGTTATTCTGAGAAATGGGACTATGTGCGCGAAAATCCCGTCTGGGCTGGACTTGTCGCCTCCGCGGAGGATTGGCCCCTCGCTGGTGAAATTGTCGATCTATACTTCGACTAAAACAAAGTCATCGTCGCCCAGAGGGCGACGGCTACAAGTCATAAAGGACGAAGCGGCGCGCGTTGGCGGTTCGATCCAGGAGGAGATGAAGCTGTAAGTGCCTCTGGCAGTTGAGCCTGCCCAACCCGAAAAAATCGTAAATAATTCGAACGGCAACCGCCGGGCGCTGTCCAATTTAACAGGTTAAGGCGATTCGGGTAGTTGCACGTTTCTTGTATTTGCTGTTTCTCCTTGGCGTGCACTGCCCGAATCTTTTTTTTTTGCGCGGAAGTGCTCTGAATTGCGGTGTTGCGGGGCGCCCAACCAAAATGGTTTGATAGCGCGCAGTCTATGCAGAGCGACACTAGCCCGTTCGGCCTGCGCGGCTTTCTCATCGATGCGCCGGAGTTCGGCGCTTTGCGGAGCCGCCCGAACGGCGCCGTGATCATCGACAACGGACGGATCTCAGAAATCGGCGACTATGACGATTTGCGCCGGATGCGACCGAATTCGATTCGCTGGGTCGACCGTCGGACGTCCGCAATTTTTCCAGGCCTGATCGATTGTCACACCCACCTGCCGCAGTATTCCGTGGTCGCGCGCGGCGAAAGCGAGCTGCTGCCGTGGCTGCGACAACACATTTTTCCAGTCGAGCGCGAATTCACCGGGCCGAAAGCGCGCGCGGAAGCGCCACTGTTTTTTCACGAGCTTGTCCGCAACGGCACCACCACGGTGATGGCATACGCAGCCATTTATGAAGACAGTTGCGAAGTCGGATTCGAGGCCGCCAAACAAACCGGAATCCGCGCAATTCTCGGGAAAATGATGATGGACCTCGGCTCCTACGGCCAGCTCCAGCCCAAGAAAGTGCTTTCCATTTCATTGATGGAAAGCGAGCGCCTTTGCCGTAAGTGGCATCGCTCCGAGGAGGGCCGGCTCGATTACGCCTTCAGCCCGCGTTTCGCCGTCACTTGTTCGGAAAAACTGATGCGCGGCGCGGCCGAACTGGCGGCACGGCTCGGCGCCTATTTGCAAACACACCTGGCCGAAAATCGCGAAGAGCTGGAAAAGGTGCATCACCTTTACATGAGCGCGCGCGATTACACCCACGTTTACGAGAAATGCGGCCTGCTCACTCCGCACACCGTGCTCGGCCATTGCATTCACCTGAATCCGCGAGAGATCTCCGCGATCGCAGCGGCGCAGTCCAGCGTCGCGCATTGTCCGAGCTCAAATCTTTTTCTTGGTAGTGGCTTGATGAAGCTCGATCAACTTTTGAAAGCCGGGATCAACGTCGGACTCGGCTCCGATGTGGCTGGCGGACCGGAACTAAATATGTGGCAGGTGATGCGTGCAGCAATTGAAGTGCAAAAAGCGCGGAGCGCCTACGAACCGAACTTGCGACCGCTTCGTCCGAGCGAAGCTTTTTATCTAGCGACCCACGGCGGCGCGCGCTCGCTCGGCAAAGCCAACGTCATCGGCACACTCGACGCCGGCAAAGAAGCAGACTTGATCGTTGTCGATCTGCCCGCGCTCTTGCCTTACCCAAATCAGGCCGCTTTGACGGAACTTGCGCCCGAAGACGTAGTCGCGCTTTGTATTTACCGCGGTGGACCGCAGGCGAATCTCGAAACCTACGTTCGTGGGAATCGCATCTACCAAGCGCCAAGCCTGGCCAACGCAACATGAAACCGACCGTTATCGATCCAATCGACGTCGCATTGCGCGAAGACATCGGCAAAGGCGATCTCACGACAGATTTTTTCGTCTCGAAGAATCAGCGGGCAACGGCGGGAATTGTTGCTCGCGAGCGGGCCACTCTCGCCGGCACTGAAACCGCCGCCGACGTTTTTCGCCGCGTTGATTCGGCGATTAAAATCACAGTGCTTCGAAAAGACGGCAGCGCCGTTAACCCTGACGAAACCGTGATCGAGCTCCGTGGATCCGCGCGCTCGATTTTGAAAGCAGAGCGCGTCGCGTTGAATTTTTTGCAGCGGTTGTCCGGGATCGCCACGATGACGCGAAAGTTTGTCGATGCTGCCGCAAATGAACAGGTGAAGATTCTCGACACCCGCAAAACAACACCCGGCCTGCGCCCACTCGAGAAAGCGGCCGTAGTCGCCGGCGGTGGCGCAAATCATCGCTTCGGTTTGTTCGACATGGTGCTGCTGAAAGACAATCATCTCGCGGTGAACGCCAGCTTTGAGGCTTTCGCCAAAGCGGTCCGCGGATTCCGGGAGGCGAAGCCGAATGTGCAAGTCGAAGTCGAGGCGGATGCGCTTGAGCAAGTCCGCGCGTTTCTAGAAATCGACGGCGTTGATGTCATTCTGCTCGACAATATGAAACCGGCGCAGATTCGGGAGGCGATCGCGCTCGGCAAAGACAAAGTGAAATTTGAAGCGAGCGGCGGCGTCACCTTGAAAAACATCCGCCAAATTGCTGCCACCGGCGTCGATTACATTTCCATCGGCGCGCTGACGCATTCAGCTCGTGCGATCGATTTTTCTCTCGAGCTAACGCCGCTCGCAGGATGAGCGGACTCAATTTCCACCCTCACCTGCCGCTTCGCGACTTCCTCTCCCTGGCCAGGGAGAGGATGGAGGTGAGGGTCGAACCTTGGGCTTAAGTTCGAACCAACGATGCAATGACCCGGCTATCAGAAGATGAAATCCGCGATGCGCTGAGCGGGTGCACAATCGGACGGGAGATTTTCGTTTTGGAGACGGCAATGTCGACGAACGATTCCGTTTTGGAACGGACTTCGCCAACCACGCCGGAAGGTTTGGTCGTATTTGCCGAACGCCAGATCGCCGGCCGCGGGCAACGGAATAATTTCTGGGAGTCCGCCACCGGGAAAGGACTTTGGTTCTCGATTTTGCTTCGGACGAAGATCGACATCGGTGCGTCACCGCAACTCGCCGAATGGGCAGCGCGCACGGTCGCCGATACGATTTCGAAAGAATTCGCGCTTCAAGCGACGGTGAAGTTGCCGAACGACGTTGTTGTCGCCGGGAAAAAGGTCGCCGGCGTTCTGGTTGAAATGCGCGCGCAAAAAAATGCGCCGCACATCGCGATCGTTGGGATCGGCGTGAACGTGAACCACCGCGCCGAAGATTTTTCCGAGGAACTGCGCGCACGCGCAATTTCCTTAGCGATGGCGTCAGATCGTGAAATCGATCGCCACCAATTCGCGATCGCGCTTTTGCGGAACCTGGATCGTTCTTATCGCGACGCTTTTGCGCGATAATTTTGCAGCGCCCGCAATTTCTCCAACGCGCGGCCGCTGTCGATTTCTTCGCGCGCCAATTCGATCCCCTCTTTCAGATCTTTCGACAGTCCGGCAACGACAAAGCCGCCGGCTGCATTGACGAGTGTCATATCGCGTTTCGCCCCGCTAATTTTTCCGGAAAGAATTGCGTCGATAGTCGCGGCATTCTCGCGCGCGTCGCCGCCATGCAAATCACTTACCGGCGCGCGGGGAACCCCAAGCCAGCTCACATCCAGGACTGCGGAATTAACTTTTCCGTTAACCAACTCATTAACCGTGGTCGCGCCGCTGATCGAAATATCGTCCATGCCCGTGCCGTTGTCGCCAAGACCGTGTACGACCCACGCGTGTTCGCGGCCAAGCTGTCGAAGCGCTTCGGCGAAAATCCCGGTCAACCGCGGATCGAACACGCCGATCAACTGGCGCGACGGCCGCGCCGGATTCAGGAGCGGCCCGAGAAGATTGAAAACCGTTCGCATATTTTGCCGGGCCAGACGCTGCCGCATCTCCGCCAGCACCCGAAACGCCGGATGATAACTTCTCGCGAACACAAAACCGAGACCGTGGCGCTTAAGAGTTTCCTGCAATTGTTCTGGCGTGAGGTCGATGTCGATCCCGAGTTGTTCGAGAACATCCGCGCTGCCGCAACTCGACGTCACGCGGCGATTGCCATGCTTGACTACGACTGCGCCGCCTGCCGCAGCGACGAACATCGCCGTAGTTGAAACGTTAAAAAAATCGAGCCCATCCCCGCCGGTGCCACAAATATCGATCATTGGCCCGGGCAATTGCCCCGGATCGATCATTGGATCGACCGCGCGCTTTATCAATTGCCGGACGAAAGCGACAATTTCCTCGGCCGTTTCACCTTTCTTGTGCAGCGCCGTTAGAAATTGCGCTTTTAGTTCGTCATCAACCTGATCGGACAACAACTGCACAACGGCTAAATCGACATCGCCGCTGTTCAGATCGAGGCCGTTGCGAAGTTTTTCGGTGAGCGATTTCACGGGGCTTTTCTGTGGAGGCAGCCGTCCTCGGCTGCAAATTCAATTCTCATCGCAGGCGAGACGCCCGCCGCCACATTGCTCATGCCACTTGCGAAGCTGAGAGCCATTCCCGGTAAATTTTCGGCGAAATTTCGGACGGCTTGATCTCGCTGCGTCCACCCCAGAAAACGTTGGTGTAGGAAACCGGAATGCGGCACGACTCTAGATGTCGATCTATTGCGGCTTTGTGCTCGAGCAGCCGTTGTTTGTCGGTGCCGTGCGCGACCGCCATGACATTCACATTCTTAAATTCCGGGCCGGCTTCGCGCCAGTAACAATGAGTCAGGATGTGATGCCGGCCGACTTCGCCGCCAGTCTCGATTTCGCGCCCGGCGGGCACGGCCCAATGAAATAAAGCGTTGAAGCGCGTGACGCGGACGCCGCTCTGCGACGGTTTTACGTGTTCCAGAAACGTGGAAAACCGCCCGATGATTCTGCGCGCGCTTAAATCTTCCGCCACCCGATAAAACTCGTCCAAACTGACTCCCGCTTCTTTTGCGCGCGACGCCCATGGATTCGATCGAATTTCTTCCGGCGAGAACTCGCGTTTCAGCGCGAGCAAAATGTTCCATTCGTGCTCGCCAAGATCGACAACCTCTACCCGAATCATCTTCGCCGGTTCGTCAGCTTTTTCTCCCGGCTCAATCGTTTTCCGCCGCACGTGGCCGACCCCAAGCGTGAAAATTCCTTTCGCCGGCATGATCCGAAATTTTTCAGCGCCGACTTTCTGCGTGAGCAATTCGCAATGTTTCTGCAGGGAAAACCCGTGCGGCACTTTCAGGGTCGTCCAGAGTTTATATTCGGATCCGGCGCTGGCGGTGTCAGTCGAACGCACGACGACGTGACCCGAAAATGGATCGCGTTGAAACATCCAATCAAACGCACTCTCGATTTTGTCCTCAGGAACTTTCCACGCGATCAGCGCGCCGTCAGCGAGATTGGTCGCGAGCAAAGTCTGCCGGACCCGGCGAATGGTTCCGGCGCGCAACATCGCGACGATCCGCGCCATCACAACATCGACATCCACGCCCGAGCGGCGCGCGATTTCATCGAACGGTTCGCGGACGAAGCCTTCGATTTTGTCCTCCGAAATCGCGAGGATCTTGGCGTTGATCGGATCGTTGTGCTCGACCGGCAGCATGCGAATTAATCGAATGTCGAAGCGAGATTGTCCAACCCGCTCCGAAAAAGATCAGTCGAGTGGCTTTTCCTGATCGTTCACGCCGAGCCACTCACGCACCCGCTGCCGGCGCCGCTCGAAAGTTTGGCGGAGCCGCTCCCGTTGTTCCGGCGTCACGATCGCGTTGATCCGATCTTCCCCTCGCGAGAGAATTCCTTCCGTTTCGCGCAGATCCATTGCGCGCAAATTGGCCAGCTCATCGTCAATCTGCTGCAAAATCGGCCGGATCTTCTGTTCTTGGTCGGGCGTGAGTTTCATCTCCGAACGCCAGCGATCGGGTGTGTTTGAAAACCAATGACGCGGATCACGGGTCCGTCGCATTTCATCTTTGGCCGATCCCATGACGAAAAACGCGCCCGTTACCGCACCCACAACAAAAGTTGCAAGGACCAGCAAAACGACTTTCCATCGACTGAGCCCGTTCATGCCTACAAACAACAAAGAGACGCCGCTAAAAGCGATCTTTTTCGATGCTGCAGGAACTCTGTTTCATCTGCCGCGCGGAGTCGGATACCACTACGCACTCGTTGGCGAGGAAATCGGATTGAAATTCGATTCTCGACAACTCGATCGCGCATTCAATAGCGCTTGGAATGCAATGCCGCGGCGGGAATCAATCAACGGGCCGCGAGAAGACGACGACAGAGATTGGTGGCGCGAACTTGTCGATCATGTGCTCGACGAAACTGCTCCGTCACTAGGCGAACTGGACCGCGACAATTTTTTTGAGATCGCCTACGAACATTTCGCCGAGGCTGGCGTGTGGGAGCTGTATCCGGAAGTTCTCGAAGTCCTGGAAAAATTCTCTCCGCGATTTCAGCTCGCGGTAGTTTCGAATTTCGATGGGCGATTACGAATGATCCTGGAGCAACTCGGCGTCTCGAAGTTTTTCAAACACGTTTTTCTTTCGAGCGAACTCGGCGCGGACAAACCGGACCCGGAAATTTTTCGGCGGGCGCTGAACTTGATTCAGCTCCAACCGAATGAAGTCCTGCATGTCGGCGACGATCCGGAACGCGACTGGAAAGCCGCCGCCGCCGCGGGGTTGTCGATCTTTCCATTGGATCGAAAGAAAAATTCGCTCCGCGAGTTGTTGCAAATGTTGTAACCTTTTACTCATGAAAAATTCAATCCCTCCATCACGCCTGCGGCTGAGTGTCGGTGTAATCGCACTGCTGTGTTTCGTTTTTTCGCCAATGACGCAAGCAAAACAGCCCAAACCAACACCAACGCCGGATGGAGATCTCG
>JBEEHZ010000226.1:0-2509 GCA_041167705.1 Verrucomicrobiota bacterium
ACAAGATCGACATAAGGAGCGATATTGAGAACGGGCAGGTCGGGATCGATGTCGCGCAAGGTCTGACGCATGGTCGAAATCATTCCGGCAACGGCACGTCGGTCGTGGGTGTTGAGGCGAACGTGAAGGAAAATGTTTCCGTTGTAGCCGTGCGCGAACGGCACAAATAACCGGGCAAGCGTGGTGTCGTTCTGCACATCATGACGATGGGTATTGACGATGCCGACAATTTCCATGTCGTTAGGCGAGCCATCGCTTGGTGCGATCGTGTAGCGAACGTGCTGTCCAATCGCGTCCTGGTTCGGGAAAAGTTTTTTCGCCATTTCTTCGTCGATGATGGCGACGCGCCGGGTCTCTTTGCTTTCGCATTCGGCCTGGGTGAAATCTCGGCCGCGCAGAAGTTTCACCCCCATTGATTCGAAATATCCGGGCGTGATGGCGGTGTAGAGCGCACTCGCGCCGACGTCCGCCGCTTTTGGATCGTTGGAAAACTTTTCGCGGGTCGACATGATCCGCCGGCTGTTCGTGAAATTCCCGTAAGGCAACATCGTTCCTACGCCGACCGCGCGAACGCCAGGCAACTGTCTCGCGCGTTCGATGATGTTGAAGATCAAACGGCGGGCATCTACCGGTTCCTTTTTCACGAGAGTGAAATCCATTTCGGTGACCAGATCGCCGGCGGCCACAAATCCGGGATTCAATCCGGCGGCTTTGAGCGCGCCGCGGAAAAACAATCCGGCGGCGAAGAGCAACATGAGCGAGAGCGCGATTTGCACCATGACCGAGATGTGACGCGGCGCGAAGAAGCGGCTGAACCGTCCGATCCGCGCCGGCTCGCCGACTTGTTGTTTCAAGTCGTTCACGAGATCGGCTTTCGTCGCCTTGAGCGCGGGACCGAGACTGAAAAGAATGGTGGCGATCAAGCAAAACAGAAACGTGACTGAGAGCACCGCTGTATCCGGCGTAAGATCGACAACGAAGGAAAAATTTACGCTGCCGAGCAACGAAGCGAGCGAGTGGAGCAGGAGATTGTTACACCAAACGCTGAGAATGAGTCCGACCACACCGCCGCAAACCGCGAGCAACAGTCCTTCGCACAACAATTGGCGGACGATCCGCCAGCGCGATGCGCCGACCGCGAGTCGGACAGCGATCTCCTTGGACCGCGCCGTGCCGCGCGCGAGCAGCATATTGGCCAGATTTAAACAGGCGATAAGCAACACGGCGCCGGCCATCGCCATTAGGAGCGTGCCGATCAAAGTGATCGGGCCGTCGTCCTCCGGCGATGTGCTTAGACTGAACCGCGACGGTTTTTGAATTTGCACTTCGCGCACGAACTCGGCATCGGCCGCTTGCATGGCGTTGAAGCGTTGCGACAAAACCGGCAATCGCGACTTCGCGGTTTCGATCGTCAGACCGGGGCGCATCCGTCCGACGAGATTAAGCGCATAATTTTTCGAATTCTCCAAATCGTGCATCGTCTCGGAATCGCCAAAGGCGGAGCCGTGCTGCGAACGGATTCCAAGCGGCACCCAGATATCGGGCGCTATCAACGCGCTCGCGCCGCTGAATCCCTCCGGGGTGATGCCGATAACGGTGTAGGGCTGACCGTTGATCTGAAGAGTGCTCCCGACAAAATCGTTGCGGCCGCCCATCCGTTTCCAAAATCCGTAACTCGCTACGATGACTGGAATGTTCGCGTTCGGCCGGCATTCTTCCGCGTTATAAAATCTTCCGCGAAAGGGCTGCACGCCCATGAGCGAGAAAAAATTCTCGGAAGTCAGAAATGCGAAACTGCGCCGCATCTCGTGGTCGCGTCCGATGCCCGCGACCGCGAATTCGAGCGCGGCCAGATCGACAAACAAATCTCCACTGTTCTCGCGCAGCTCGCGATACTCTGTGTGCGAGAACTGGCGATAATCGTGGCTGGCGTTTTGGCGTGCGGTAAAAACGTTGACCACCTCTGCCGGGCGCAGCGGCACCATCGGATGCAGCACCACGCCATGGATCAGTGCGAAAATCGCCGAATTAACCCCAATGGCGAGGGCCAGTGTAAGCACGGCGATGCTCGTAAAACCGGGAGCTTTGAGAAGCTGACGAAGAGCGAATTTGAAATCCTGGATCATAATACGGCGTTTGATTTTTCAGTGGGATGCGAACCGCGGCGGCTTTGGATTCAAGTTTATCGTCTCGCGATAAGCTTCATTTCCTAAAGGGCCTGCGTGGGTCAGTCTCGCGCTATGGCTGAGCGGGAAGCACCGCCGCCGTTACCAAATTGCAGCCACCGCTTGGTCGGCGCCATAGCACAATCAAAGGTCCCCGGTGTTGTGCTATTTGATTATGCTTGAAGACGCCCGCGTGAACGGGTGCTCGAACGAGCAGTAGAAGAAGAGTCCGTAATCGGGCGCATCGGGGGTGATTCCGATCGGCACCGCGGCACCGACTACCAGTTGCGCATCATTTGGCAGATTGAAGGCATAGCGCACACCAGGAGAAACAAGCGCCGTCA
>JBEEHZ010000227.1:0-16826 GCA_041167705.1 Verrucomicrobiota bacterium
GAGTGAGCGCAGCCAAGTTCGAGCAAATCGGCCGGGCGTTGCGCGAACATCAGACGTTTGCGGTTCTTGGCCACGTTCGCCCGGATGGCGATGCGCTCGGCAGCCAGCTCGCCCTCGGCCTTTCCCTGAAACAGCTCGGGAAAGACGTTCGCATCTGGAACGAAGAAGGCATCCTTGAGAAGTACAGTTTTCTCCCGAACGCCAACCTTCTCACCAAACCACCGGCTAAACCGGAAGATGTCGATGTTGCAATCGCGCTCGACACCGCAATTCAGAATCGACTCGGCACGGCTCTCCCCGCAGTCCGCTCGGCCAAACTTTGGGTGAACCTTGACCATCACCCGAGCAATCCTGGTTACGGCGAGCTCGTTTACATTGATCCAAACTCACCGGCGACCGGGCAGATTCTTTTCGAGCTAATCAAAAGCGAAAAATTACCCCTCGATTCCGCAATCGCGGAAAATCTATACGTCGCGATTTCGACCGACACTGGCTCCTTCCAATATCCAAACACAACCGCGCGCACTTTTGAAATCGCAGCCGAGCTCGTCCGCGCCGGCGTCGACGTTGGCCGCGTCAGCCAGTTGACGTATGAAAACTATCCGCGGCGCCGGGTCGAACTTTTACGCGATCTTCTCGGCACGATGCGATTCGAAGCGAACGATCGGGTCGCCAGTTTCAGTTTAAGCCTGGCGACGGCGAAGAAACTCGGAGTGCTGCCGGAAGACAATGAGGGACTGATCGATCATTTGCGCGCGATCCACGGCGTGATCGTTGCTGTGTTTTTTGAAGAACTGGCCGATGGCAAAGTTCGCGTGAGTATGCGTTCAAAAACCGAAAAGGTGAACGTGTGTGCCATCTGCGAAAAATTCGGCGGCGGCGGACACGTCCTGGCCGCGGGAGCGCGTGTCCGCGGCTCGCTCGCGGAAGTCGAAAAGAAAATTCTGGAGGAAGTTTGTGATATCGTCGGTCGCAGCTCCTGACGGCGTCCTGCTGGTGGACAAAGCCGAAGGCATGACCTCGCACGATGTGGTCGCGCTTCTTCGGCGACAACTCGGAATAAGGAAAATCGGTCATTGCGGAACGCTCGATCCAATCGCCACCGGATTGCTTCTCTTAACGATCGGTCGTGGAACAAAAGTTCAGGATTTGTTGATGAGCGAAGACAAGGAATACGTCGGCACCCTTACGCTGGGCGCATCCACGAGCACGCAAGATCGAGAAGGTGAAGTCGTTGAGACAAAACCGGTGCCTCAGTTGAGCGAGTCCGAAATCCGCGCCGCATTCGAAAAATTCCGTGGCGATTTTTATCAAATGCCGCCAATGGTCTCAGCGAAAAAACATGGCGGCGTCCCGCTTTATAAATTGGCGCGCCAGGGAAAAGTGGTGGAGCGCGAACCGCGCTTCGTTCACGTTTATCGATACAGCATCGACCGGATTGCGTTGCCGGATATCGATTTCAGCGTGTTGTGCAGTAAAGGTTTCTATGTTCGCACCTACGCGCACGACATCGGCCAGCTGCTTGGCTGCGGCGCGCACTTGAAATCTTTGCGACGGACACAGTCCGGTCGATTCGATGTCGGCAACGCGATCACCGTGAACCAAATCAAAGAGCTGCCCCGCGAGGAAATCGTGCAGCGAATTCTTTCGCTGCCACAAGTCTCGCGCATGCGTGGTGCCTGAGCGTAAGATCGACAATGGAAGTTTTGCGATCGATTCCTGAGCTCGAGCGATTGCGCGGCCCGGTGTTTCTCGCCATCGGCGTGTTCGACGGCGTCCACCGCGGTCACCAGGCGGTTATTTCAACGTCGGCGAATCATGCGGGCGCTGTGAACGGAACGCCGGTCGTGGTCACGTTCGATCCGCATCCCGAAAAAGTCTTGCGACCAGCAGTCGCACCGCACTTGCTTACCGCCACCCAACATAAAATCGCCCTGATCCGCGCGCTCGGCGTTGAGCACTTGCTCATCATCAGTTTCGACAAACAGTTCGCCGCGACCGAGCCGGAAGATTTCGTGCAGAAATTAGTCGCTCATTCCAAACCACTCCGCGAAATCTGCGTTGGTCACGAGTGGTCGTTCGGAAAAAATCGCCGCGGCAATCTCGAGCTTCTGAAAAAGCTTGGAGCGAATTCCGATTTTGACGTTGTTGGGATTCCGCCGGTCAAGATAAATGGCGCAGTCGTGAGCAGCACCGCGATCCGGGAAGCAGTCGAAAAAGGCGACCTGACGAAAGCTGCTGAAATGCTCGGTCGCGAATACACGATTCTCGGAACGGTGACGCACGGCGACAACCTTGGAAAAAAGATCGGGTTCCCGACGGCAAATCTGAGCGCACATAGCGAGCAATTTCCGCCGAACGGTGTGTATGCCGCCGAAGCGAGGATCGAAGGCGAGTTACATCGCGGTGTAATCAACCTCGGAACTCGCCCGACCGTGAGCGGGGGGAAATCCGAGCGCGTGCTCGAAATTCACTTGTTCGATTTCAATCGCGACATTTATGGCCGCGATGTGGAAGTTCGATTCTTGAAATTCCTTCGCGCGGAAAAGAAATTTGAGAACCTGGATGCGCTCGTTCAACAAATCCGCCAGGACGTCGAGCAAGCGCGGCAACTTCGCTTCAATTATTTAAGCTGATACTTCGCGACCCCGATCTTTCTGATTCCCGGCACGCTCCTGCCCGTGCCGTTGAACCAGACGTAAAGATTCGCGTTCGGCACCTTTAATTTTTTCGAAAGCTCGCCAATGGTCGATCCCTTTTTGCCAGCCGCGCGCAATGCCCGGACGATTTTTTCTTTTAACGCGCCGCGTTCGCTTCGCCGCCGAGGTTGCCCGCCAGGTGTACGAGAAACTGAAACCGGCGCGGGCTGGTCGCCTTCGCGCGAGGGAATCCCGAACTTGTTCTGAACGCGCATCATTTTCCGATCAATGTCCTGGATTTGCGCCATGAGCGCTTCCTTGCGCTCGGAAAGGCGAACAAGTTGTCTCAGGGCCGAACTCGGGATGTCTCTAAGCATCTCCCTACTTTACTCCTAAGATCGCGACTGCAAATCTAACTCGAATCTAAGATTGAATCTGGCTTGTCTTAGACATGGCGGCGAAGATGCCGCCGGCCATAACTAACATCCCGCTGGCCAATGCGAACACGACGACCCACAGCGTCGGAATCGTGGTCAATTTGAACATGTCTACCAAAATAAAACGGCCGCCATCGGACAAGACGTATGTGAGCGCACTCGCCAGGGCGCTCATTCCGACCAGAATGAGCGGCCGCAGAAATTGACCTCCCCGTTGCGGTGCCGGCAGCTGTCGCAAAACACGCGCGGTGAAGCCATCGTCCTCGATGTAGGAAACAGCTTCCTGCAGTTTTCGATCTAACCAGTCCTGTTCAGTCTGCTCGTTCATTGTCACTGCGCCCAAGCTACCAAAGTTTTCTTCAATTTTTCCCGACCGCGCAACACGTTTGTTTTAACGGTCCCGAGCGGAATCTCGAGCACGCGCGAGGCTTCGTCGTGTGATAAACCGTTTTGGCAGCAAAGCAAAACCGCCGATCGCTCATGCAACGGAAGTAAACTTAGTGCATGCATAAGATCATGTCTAAGACCCGGATCGACCGTTTGCGGGTCCTGCTCCGCCTGCCATTGCTCTTCATTGATGCCGACCAACTCTTTTCGGCGGCGCGCGTCCTCGCGAAAACAATTGTAGGAGATTCGATAAAGCCAGGTGGAGAATTTCGCTTCGCCACGAAATCCGCGCAGGTTTTTGTAGGCGCGAACAAAAGCGTCCTGGGCCAGATCGTCCGCAAGCGCAAAGTCGCCGCGCGTGAGTTGGCGCAACAAACCGCGAACGCTCGATTGATGCCGGCGCACCAGCTCGCCAAAAGCGTGCTGGTCGTTATCGAGAAGAACTCGGGCGACAAGTGCGGCATCGGTTAGCTCCACGCCGCGATATTAGGTTACCGGTGGCGGCGACGAAACGTCCTTCTTGCCCTCCAACTTCCACACTAGGAGATAGCCGAGGCCGATCACGAAGGGAATAACCCCAATGGCCCATGAGCCGCCTTCCCACTCGTTCACCGCGCCGAAGAAGAGCATGAGGCCCAGACCAACCATGCAAAGCACAACACCGCGGCGCATGTCTGAGCGTTGCCGAAGGGCGGGTGTAGGCGGAGCGAGCAACGCCGGTGGAATCGGTTGGCCTTTTTCGGCCATCATTCGAATCGTGCGATGCATCATCCGATTTCTGGAAAAACCGAAATACATGATCACAGCCACGATCATGACCGGAGCGCCGAAGATGGTGAGAAACACAATCGCGACGATCGGAACGGCGAGACGTTCCCCGAGATCTCCCATGTCTTTAAGATCGACATCCTGATCTTTATCGCCGCCGTTAATCACGATTCCGTGATGACCTTTCAGCTTTTTCTCGATCCGTTGATGGATTTTATCCGCCAGATCCTGCGCGGGCGATACGCTGGCCGTACCCGATGCCGACGCCGTTGGGGCTGGCGGAGGAGGCGGAGGCGCGGGCTGCGCCATGGCCGTAATAGCCAGCGCAACTGAGCAAATGCAGACAGGCAATGTTTTCATATTGATCCTTTGGTAGTGAGATGCCGCCCGGAGGCGCTTTGGATTCAAGAAAAACGCGCTCGAAATGACAAGCCGCGTCTACTAGCGCGCCTTTGCAAACTGCGCTTCCTCGGTTGAGCCGGACAACGCTACCGTGGAGCATTCACCGCCCGAAATGGCCTGGGCGACGGCATCGAAATAACCCGTCCCGACTTCGTGCTGGTGCTTGGTCGCGGTATAACCATCGGCTTCAGCCGCGAACTCTGCCTCCTGCAGCTCCGAATATGCAGTCATTCCACGCTTCGCATAACCGCGAGCGAGATTGAACATTGAGTGGTTCAGCGTGTGAAATCCGGCCAAAGTAACGAACTGAAATTTGTAGCCCATCGCCGCGAGCTCCCGCTGGAATTTCGCGATCGTCGCGCCATCGAGCTTTTTCTTCCAGTTGAAGGACGGCGAACAATTGTAAGCGAGTAGTTTTTGCGGGAATTTCTCGCGCACTGCTTCGGAAAAACGTCGCGCCTCGTCCAAATCTGGCGTTTGCGTCTCGCACCAGACCAAATCGGCATACGGCGCGTAACTGCGCCCTCGCGAGATCGCCTGGTCGAGCCCGGGGTGCACACAGAAAAATCCCTCCTCGGTGCGTTCGCCGGTCAAAAATTCGCGATCACGTTCATCGATGTCACTGGTCAACAGCTTCGCGCCGTTTGCATCGGTCCGCGCGATGATGATGGTCGAAACATTTGCAACGTCGGCGGCGAGACGCGCCGCAACCAGATTTCGAACGGCGTGACGCGTCGGAATCAAAACTTTGCCGCCCATGTGGCCGCACTTTTTCTCGCTCGCTAATTGATCCTCCAGATGCACGCCGGCAGCGCCGGCTTCGATCATTGCCTTGATCAACTCGAAGACGTTAAGCGGCCCGCCAAAGCCCGCTTCTGCGTCGGCGATGATCGGGACGAACCAGTCGATGTCGATCTTACCGTCGGCATGATCGATTTGGTCGGCCCGGAGCAACGCGTTGTTTATTCGTCGAATGACCGCCGGAACGCTGTTCGCGGGATACAAACTTTGATCGGGATACATTTGGCCGGCGAGATTCGCGTCAGCGGCAACTTGCCAGCCGCTCAGATAAATTGCTTTTAGACCGGCTCTGACTTGCTGCACGGCCTGGTTGCCAGTTAACGCGCCAAGAGCCGCCACAAAATCTTCGGTCTGAAGCAGGTTCCACAACTTCTCCGCGCCGCGTCTAGCCAGGGTATGCTCGATTTCAATCGTCCCTCGCAACCGTTCGACATCTTCTTGCGAATACGGCCGCTCGATTCCATCGAAGCGCTCGTTGCTCGATCGCTTCTTTCCTGTTTTGGCTCCGTTCTCTTGCGTTTTCATTTCTAATCGAGACAATCGTACGCGGGCAGCGTAAGGAACTCGGCAAACTCGTCGTCGGTCGTAATCTTCGCAAACAAATCGTGCGCGAGAGCGAATCTGCGCTTGTCGTAAGTCGCACTGCCGATCTGCGATTTGATTTTCCCGAGCTCTTCCTCGAGCACCTGACTAAAAAGTTCTTTCGTCACCTTTTGGCCATCGCTCAGTTTCCCACGCGGATTCCGGATCCATTGCCAGACTTGCGCGCGAGAAATTTCTGACGTCGCCGCATCTTCCATCAGATTGAACAGCGGCACCGCGCCGTGTCCGCGCAACCATGCTTCCAAATATTGCACGCCGACTGAAACGTTCTGCCGCAATCCTTGTTTGGTGATCGGCTCGCTCGGGCCGAAATCGAGCAGATCATTTGCAGTGACGTTTACGTCTTCGCGTTTTTTATCGATTTGATTCGGACTCTTCATGATCGCGTTGAACGCGTCAGTCGCGAGCTGCACCATGCCGGGATGCGCAACCCACGTTCCGTCATGTCCGTCGCCGGCCTCCCGTTCCTTGTCCGCGCGAACTTTCGCGAACGCTTCCTCGTTCGCTTTCGGGTCATTTTTTACAGGAATTTGCGCCGCCATTCCACCCATCGCGAAAGTATTCCGTCGATGACACGTCTTGATGCAAAGCAGCGAATACGAATGCATGAAATGCGTCGTCATCGTCACCAGTGCGCGATCGGCGAGGATGAAATCCTTTTTCGCGCGGAATTTTTTGATGCAAGAAAAAATGTAATCCCAACGACCGCAGTTCAGTCCGGCCGAATGATCGCGCAGTTCGTAAAGGATCTCGTCCATCTCGAATGCGGCCGGAATTGTCTCGATCAGCACCGTTGCGCGAATCGTCCCGCGCGGAATTCCGAGTTCATCCTGTGCGAGATTGAACACGTCCTTCCAAATCCGCGCCTCCAGATGCCCCTCCATTTTCGGCAGATAAAAATACGGACCACTGCCGCGATCGATCAGCTCCCGCGCATTGTGAAAGAAATACAAACCGAAATCGAACAACGCGCCCGAGATTGGTTTTCCATCGACCAGCACGTGTTTTTCATCGAGGTGCCAGCCGCGCGGCCTGACGAGCAAGACGGCGGTTTGCTCGTTCAATTTGTAATCTTTTCCCTCCGGGCTGCGAAACGCGATCGTCCGCCGGACCGCGTCGCGCAAATTGATCTGTCCATCGACCATGTTCTCCCAGGTCGGGGAATTAGCGTCCTCAAAATCGGCCATGAACATTTTCGCGCCCGAGTTGAGCGCGTTGATCACCATTTTGCGATCGGTGGGTCCAGTGATTTCAACGCGGCGGTCCCGCAAATCCTTCGGAATCGGCGCACAGCTCCAATCGCTCTCGCGGATCTTTTTCGTTTGTGACAAGAAATCCGGTAATTCGCCGGCATCGAAGCGTAGTTGTCGATCTTGGCGAGCGCATAGTGCTTCACTCCGGCGCGCGCCAAACTCGCGCTGCAACTTCGCCACGAACGCCAGTACGTCGGGCGTAAGAATTTCAGCGAACGGAGGTGTGATTTCGGCCGTGATCTGCAATCCGGCCGGCAAAGTCGATTGCATCCATATTTAGTTCGTGTCTCGCAAACCCTTCGGTCGCACGTGGAAACGTTTAATGCTTTGGCAAGAGATGACGCTTCAAGAAAGCGTTGCCCGAACCAGATTTCAGGTACCGCTCAAACGCGATTGCTGTCTTTTCATCTGCGAACGCGAAGTAAGCGGCGAACTTCTAGGGAATGAACTTCGCAGGGTGTGTTGAGCGGCCGTCGTTGTGATCCTTGACGCGCTTTCTTAAGTCACGCGTCAATCCTATGTAATGTTGGCCTTCGCTAAGGCTACGGCGCACTTGCTCCAGTCTTCGCTCCGCTGGCGCTTGAGCGAAGGCTGGAGCGGGTGACGAGACTCGAACTCGCGACGTCCTCCTTGGCAAGGAGGTGCTCTACCACTGAGCTACACCCGCGTCTTGAGGGGACAGAAATAATGGCGCACCAGACTCATTCCGCAACCGTAAATTCGGCGGAGTGGCGGAGCGCCAGAGTAATGCAAGATTCTCTGCTATTACTTCAGCATTCCATCATTCTATTTCTCCTTCAGGCGACGAGTTCCGCGAACTCGCGAAGCGGGGCAATCTCATCCCGTTGATTGTCGACCTAGTCGCGGATGTCGAGACGCCAGTCTCCGCTTTTGCCAAGATCGACAATGGAAGCCCGTGCTTTCTTTTTGAATCAGCGGAGCGGAACGAAGAGTCGGGGCGCTTTTCGTTCATTGGCTTCGATCCGCTCGTGCTTTTTAACAGCGCCGATTGCGAAGGCGATCCGCTAGCACAGCTCGAGCAAATCCTTTCGCGTTTTAAGTTTGTCGCGCCAAGCGAAGTTCCCCATTTTCTCGGCGGCGCCGTCGGTTACATCGGCTACGACGTGGTTCGTTTCTTCGAACCAACCGTGCCGATTCATTCGCGCGACGATCTGCAAATTCCCGAGATGATGTTCATGATTCCGCGCATGTTGCTCGTGTTCGATCATCGGTTTCGGAAGCTCCGCCTGATCTATAACGCGCACATCGAGGAAGAAAAATCGGCCGATAAGGCGTACGAACGAGCCGAGGCCGATTTAAAAACAACGCTCGCGAAGCTGAGCGAACCGCGCGTGCTGAAGCCGATCGATGCCAACGCGGCCGGAAAACTTCCGTCACCAGCGAGCAACACAACTCGTCCTGAATTTGAATCGATGGTAACGAAAGCCAAAGAGCTGATCGCGGCCGGCGACATTTTTCAGGTTGTGTTGTCGCAGCGTTTCGAAACGGATTTTGCCGGTGACCCGCTCGATCTTTATCGCGCGCTCCGTTTCGGGAATCCTTCGCCTTACATGTTTTGTTTACGTTTCGGTCGCGATGTCGCGGTCCTCGGCAGTTCACCGGAAGTCCATCTGCGAGTGCGGGAACGGACTGCCGAACTGCGTCCGATCGCAGGAACCTATCCGCGTGGCAAAGATTTCGCGGAGGACGAGCGATTCGCGGCCGAGTTGATTGTCGATCCAAAAGAGCGTGCTGAGCACGTAATGCTAATCGATCTCGGTCGTAACGATCTCGGTCGCGTGGCCGATTTCGGCACTGTTCAACTCACCGAACAAATGGTGATCGAGCGCTACAGCCACGTCATGCACATCGTCTCGCACATCGTCGCGCGTCTGCGCGAGGACAAAACCGCCTTCGACGCGATCCGCGCGACGTTTCCCGCCGGCACGGTTTCTGGCGCGCCGAAAATTCGCGCGATGCAAATCATTGCCGATTTAGAAAAAGCGCGCCGCGGATTTTACGCTGGCATCGTCGGCTATTTTGGGTTCGACGGATCGCACGACAGCTGCATCGCAATCCGGTCGATCATTTTGAAAGACGGAAAAGCGTATCTGCAAACGGGCGCTGGAATTGTGGCCGATTCCGATCCCGCGCGAGAATTTGACGAGTGCATGAACAAGGCGAAAGCGATGCTCGCTGCAATCGCGCGCGCAACGAAGAAATGAAACTCCTCGTCATCGATAATTACGATTCGTTCACTTACAATCTTGTCCAGCTTTTCGGCGAGATGGATGTCGATCTTGTAGTAAAGCGAAATGACGAAATTTCGGTGGATGAGATCAAAAAACTCAAACCGGATCGAATCTGCATTTCACCCGGGCCGGGACGGCCGGAGAATGCCGGCATTAGCTCGGAGTTGATTCGTGAATTAGGACCGCGCATTCCGATTCTCGGCGTTTGTCTTGGTCATCAATGCATGGCGCAGGTTTTTGGCGGCGAAGTCGTCCGTGCCGAGAAATTGATGCACGGCAAGACTTCACAGATTCATCATAAACATCGCGGAGTTTTCAAGGACTTGGCCGAACCGCTCGAAGCGACGCGCTATCATTCACTCATTGTCCGCCGCGAATCACTGCCCGATTCGCTCGAAATCACCGCCGAGACCGACGACGGCGAAATCATGGGACTGCAACATCGCGAATTACCGATCCACGGTGTCCAATTCCATCCCGAATCAATCCTGACGACCGAAGGACGCAAGCTGCTCGCGAATTTTCTGCGAGTCTAAGCGCCGTTGCGTGAGATCACATCGTGGATCTGGCCGACTTCGCGCACCATCTGCTCGTATTCGTCGAACCTGAGCGATTGCGCGCCGTCGGAAAGCGCTTCTTCGGGTCGCCCGTGCACTTCGATCATCAAGCCATCCGCTCCGACCGCGATTCCGGCACGCGCGAGCGGCGTGACCATGTAGCTCCGACCAGTTCCGTGCGCAGCATCGACGATGACCGGCAAATGCGAAATTTTCCTCACCGCCGGAACGGCGGCGAGATCCAAGGTGTTACGGGTGTGCTGAGCGAACGTGCGCACGCCGCGCTCGCACAACACGATATTGTAATTTCCCTCCGCCATGACGTATTCAGCCGCGAGCAACCACTCCTCCAGTGTCGCAGCCATGCCGCGTTTCAATAGCACCGGCAATTTCGAACGGCCGACGCGCCGAAGAAGCGTGAAATTCTGCATGTTCCGTGCGCCGATTTGAATCATGTCGGCATATTTCTCGACCAAATCGACATTCGCTTCGTCAAGCGCTTCGCTGACGATCTTGAGACCGAATTCCTTCCGAATGTCGGCAAGAATTTTCAATCCCGCTTCGCCGAGTCCAGAAAATGCGTAGGGCGAAGTGCGAGGCTTGAATGCGCCGCCGCGGAAAAATCTTGCGCCGCTGCGCTGAACCACGTCCGCGATCGCAAACGCTTGCTTGCTGTTTTCAATCGCGCACGGCCCGGCAATGATGGCGAGTGAGCCGTCGCCGATTTTGGCGCCGTCGCCAAGATCGACAATGGTGCGATCGGGCCGCAGATCGAGCGTGATCAACTTATAGGGCTTGGTGACGCGAATCGCTTCCCCGACGCCGGGAAGATTTTCAAAATGCGAAAGATCCACCGCCCCCTGATTGCCGGTGATTCCGATCGCGGTCCGGCTTGCGCCGGGCATGGCATGCGCGCGGAACCCGAGCGATTCGATAACGCGAATGACGTTGTCGATCTCGCCCTTACCGGCGCTGGCGTTCATTACGATGAGCATGGCGTGAAAGGCGTTTACTTACCGAGAATTATGCCCTTCGGTCAAATTTAACCCGCGGCTTTCGTTTTTGCCTCGATCAAAATCGGCGGAAGTGTCCGCTCGATCTCGCCCCGATGTTCCTCGTATTGTGGCGGTAGTTTTAAACTTTCCCCCAGATGTTCGACCGGTTCGTCCGCCGTAAATCCGGGACCTTCGGTGGCAATCTCAAACAAAATTCCGCCTGGCTCGCGAAAATAAATGGAATGAAAATAAAAACGGTCGATCACCGGTGTAACGTGGAGACCGAGCCCGACCAGCTGTTCTCGCCAGCGCAATTGTTCTTTGTCGTTTGCGCAGCGAAGGGCAATGTGATGCACCGTTCCAGCGGAATTAACTCCGAATTGTCCGTCGCTTTGCTCGATTAAGTCAATCTGTGCGCTGGTCGATTTTTCGTTTACCGAAAACCGACGCCGCGAATTTTCTTCGCCGACCAATTCGAAGCCGAGCGTTTTCAGTAACTCCTTAGTCGGCCCCGACTGCTGCACTTCAAGCGTCGGCGCATGAAATCCGTGAACCGCAAATTTACGTGGCACTTCGCTAGTGTAAGCCAGATCGACATCGTCCAAACGCCCGGACTCGATCAGCTCAAGCAACAACCCGTCGGGATCGGTCAGGCGAAGAGCCGCCGCCTCAAAGCGCAACGGGACTTCTTCGCAGAAAACGCGATGCTCGGCGAAGCGTGATTTCCAGTATTCGATTGAACCCTGCGGAATCGCGAAGCTGGTTGCAATCACCTGCCCCGTTCCGCGCGTCCCGCGGCGTGCGCCGGGCCAGGCAAAAAAGGTGATTGCCGTTCCCGGCCGGCCGATCCGATCGCCAAAGTAAAAATGATAGGTCGATGGATCATCGAAGTTTACCGTGCGCTTCGCAAAGCGCAGGCCAAGAATGCGAATATAAAAATCGACGTTGCGCTGAGGATCGCTCGCGACGGCAGTGATATGATGAATCCCGCGAAGTTTCATTGACAAAGAAGAGACTAACAAGTTTCCCAGCAATTACTCAACGCATGTATTTGTGGCGACGACCGGCAATTCAGAGGTGGTGGAGCGACACGGAAGAGAGATTGCGCGCTGCGGCAGGCGATCGGTTGGCGATAATCGAAGAAACCGGACGCAAAGGATTGCAGCTCGAGGTTGGGTCGGCGTCCCGCGCGGAGTTACAGGGTCTGGCAAAAGAATTCGGCGGACGGGTTCTAAAGCTTCCGCACGATTGGTTGAAACGCTTTTCGCGCGAACAGCGAACCGAACCAATCAGGATCGGAAAACGGCTGATTGTGCTGCGCTCGCGAAAAGATCGGAAAGCTAGAAGCTTCCCCTACAATTTAATCATTCCGTCAGGTTTGGCGTTTGGAACTGGCGAACACGCGACGACTGCGATGTCGTTGCGGTTGCTCGAAAAATTGACGCGTAAATGGCCGCCTGGCTGGTCGATTGTCGATCTTGGGACGGGAAGCGGAGTTTTGGCGCTGGCCGCGAGACGTTTTGGAGCAACGCGCGTTGTTGGAATTGATAACGACCCGGTCGCAATCGCGACCGCAAGAAAAAATGCGCGATTGAACAAGATCAACCATTTGGAATTTCGCGTCGGAGACGTGCGACGTTGGAAATCATCCCGACAAATCGACATCGTCACTGCCAATCTATTCAGCGAGCTACTGATCAATATTCTGCCGAAACTCAAAGCCGCGCGCTGGATGATCCTTTCTGGAATTTTGCGGAACCAGGAACGCTATGTAACTCGCGCTCTCAGACGGCTTAAGATCGACATCGTCCAGGCTCGCCGACGCGGAAAGTGGGTTGCGATTCTGACGGCGGTCAGGTAGGTTCGGCGACCCTTAGCGGCTACGGTTTTCTGCATAAACGCGGTTTATCATAAGCCGCGGGCAAAACGTCCATGCAGACTGAGGAACTTTCCTACGCAATCATTACGCCGTATTCGATGCGCAAATCGCGCACCGGCGGGATCATCGCCCGGCTGATTTCGCGCACCGGCCTCGATTTGGTGGCTGCGCGGATGTTCATGCCGAGCGAGGAACTCGTTCGCCGCTACGCCGCGACGATTGTGAGCGAAAAAGAACCGGCCCATCGCGCGACGCAGGAATTAATTCACGATTATGTCCTGAGGAATTTTGGCGCGAAAAAAGATCGTCAGCAATCGCGCGTGTTGTTTCTCGTTTTTCGTGGGCCGGACGCAGCTGAACGAATGCGCGCAACCGTCGGTCACATTACGCACGAGGAAACCAGCGGGGAAACGATTCGCGACACGTTCGGCGATTATGTGACCGATGATTCGGGCAAAGTCATTTACTTCGAGCCAGCAGTCGTTGCTGAGTTCAATCGCAACGCAGTCGAACGCGATTTAAGACTTTGGGCGGAATTTTCAGACCGCGATGGCGGCGTTCTCGATCAAGCGGTGGAATTTCCCAAGGCGACGAAGATCGAAAAGACCCTGGTTCTGATTAAGCCGGACAATTTCAAATTTCCAAACATCCGACCCGGCGGCGTGATCGAAGTTTTTTCGCGGACCGGACTCTACATCGTCGGTTTCAAAGTCCACCGGATGAGCGTGTCGCAAGCCGAACAGTTTTATGGGCCGGTGCTGCCGGTGTTGCAGGAAAAACTTGGGCACAATAAAGGCCGCGACGCATGGGAAGACATTGTCGAATTCATGGCCGGCGCGCGGCCAAGCGACACCCTTCCGGAAAAACGTGACGCGCCCGGGTCGGAAAAATGCATCGCGCTCGTTTACCAGGGCGAGGATGCCGTTCGCAAAATTCGCGAAGTGCTTGGGCCGACCGATCCAGCCAAGGCACCGCCGGGCTCGATCCGAAAAGAATTCGGCCAGACAATCATGATCAACGCCGCGCACGCATCCGATTCGGTTGAAAATGCGAAGCGCGAAATGGCAATCGTGCGCGTGGAAGAGAATAATTTTAAAGCTTTGATTGAAAACTTTTACGGCCGCCAATAGTGTGGCCGCTCCCTGAATTAAAACGAACAAGATCGACATGGAAATTTCCGAACGCGCTGCCCAACTAACTCCCTCCCTCACGCTTTCGATCGACAGCAAAGCGAAAGCGATGAAGGCCGAGGGCATCGACGTGTGCGGATTCGGTGCGGGCGAACCGGATTTTGACACGCCCGAACACATCAAAGCCGCAGCGATCGAAGCGTTGCAGGCCGGTTTTACCAAATACACGCCGAGCGCCGGCATTCCCGAATTGCGTTCGGCGATCGCGGAGAAATTAACCGTCGACAACGGACTAACTTATCGCCCCGGTCAGGTGATTGTGAGCAACGGCGCGAAGCATTCCTGTTACAACGCGATTCTGGCGACGTGTCAGCCCGGTGACGAAGTCATTATCCCCGCGCCGTATTGGGTCAGTTACCCCGACATGGTGCGCCTTGTCGGCGCCGAACCGGTCATCGTACCGACGATGGAACGGAACAATTGGAAAATGCGTCCGGAAGATTTTGAGAACGCGATGACGCCGCGGACGAAGATGCTGATCATGAACACTCCGTGCAATCCGACCGGCTCGGTTTATACGCGCGAAGAGCTCGAGGCCATTGTTGAAGTCGCCAGCGGCGAAGACATTTACATTTTGTCCGACGAGATTTACGAGAAGCTCGTTTACGACGATGCGAAGCACGTCAGCATCGCGTCACTTTCCAAAGAAGCTAACGATCTGACCATTACCGTTAACGGTTTCAGCAAATCCTACGCGATGACCGGATGGCGCCTTGGTTATCTGGCGGCTCCGGAAGCAGTGGCGAAAGCGGTCGATTCAATTCAAAGCCACACGACCGCGAATCCATCCTCTTTCTCGCAGCGCGGCGCGCTCGCCGCGTTAAAAGGAGATCAGCAGGCGGTTTCTGACATGCGCGAGGAATTCGATATGCGACGCAATTACATGATTGATCGCCTCTCCAAAATTCCAAACGTGAGCGCGGTCAAGCCGCGGGGCGCGTTCTACGTGCTGCTCAATATCAGTCAGCTCGGCCTCACCTCACAGAATTTTGCCGACCGCTTGCTCAGCAAAGCAAATGTGGCGGTCGTGCCAGGCGCAGCGTTTGGCGACGATCGGACCATTCGGCTTAGCTACGCCACCAGCATCGACATCATTAAAAAAGGTCTCGATCGGTTGCAGGATTTCTGCCGAACGCTGTAAATCATTTAGCGATTAACGATTTAGCGATTTCAGTAGAACTCTGTTCAACCTGAGATCTGCAATCTGCAATGGCTGGTCACCTCGCGCTCATTCTGCACGCGCACTTGCCGTTCGTTCGGCATCCGGAGCACGAGCACTTTCTCGAGGAAGACTGGCTCTTCGAGGCGATCACGGAAACTTACATTCCGCTGCTGCAAATGATGCAGCGGCTCGTGAACGACAACGTTCCGTTCAAGCTCACGATGTCGCTCACGCCCACTCTGTGCGCGATGTTACAGGACGAGCTTCTGCGTGAGCGCTACGTCCGCCATCTCGATCTTCTGACTGACCTGGCCGCGCGTGAACGAAAACGAAATCGCGATCAGCCGGAGCTCACAGAGTTGTCGGAATTTTACTTCGAATTGTTTTCGGCGAGCCGGCGTTTCTTTGTCGATGAGTGGAAATGTGATTTGCTCGCCGCGTTTCGACAATTGCGCGATGCAGGTTCGCTTGAAATCATCGGTTGTGCGGCGACGCATGGATTGTTACCGCTGATTCAACAGCAATCACCGGCAGCGGCCCGCGCACAGGTTCTCATCGGCCGCGACGCACATGTCGATCTTTTCCATGTCGATCCAACCGGCTTTTGGCTGCCGGAATGCGCTTATGCCCCCGGGCTCGATCTGATTTTGCAGGAGGCCAACATCCGTTGGTTCGTTCTCGACGCGCACGGATTGCTGCTCGGAAATCCGCAACCGCAGCACGCGATTTATGCGCCGTGTTACACGCCGACAGGTCCGGCAGCGTTCGCGCGCGATCGCGATTCGAGCCGCCAGGTTTGGAGTGCGGAGGAAGGTTATCCGGGTGATCCGGCTTATCGCGAATTTTACCGCGACGTCGGCTTCGATCTTCCGCTCGAGCATTTGGGCCCCGTTGCGCGCGGCGTTCGGAAATTTTCCGGCTTGAAATACCACCGAATCACCGGAGGCAAAGCCGAAAAGCAACTTTATAGTCGGGCCGAGGCCGAAAAAGCCGCTGACGCGCACGCCGCGCATTTTCTGGAACAACGGCTGATACAATTTCGACAGCTCGCCGGTGTTGATGTCAATCCAATCGTGGTCGTGCCGTTTGACGCGGAATTATTCGGTCACTGGTGGTTTGAAGGACCGCGCTTTCTCGAATCCTTCATTCGCAAGGCCGCGTTCGATCAAAAGGAATTTCGCCTAACGACTCCAGGCGAATATCTGGCGACGCACCCGACCCAACAAACAATCGAGCCGGCAGCATCGAGCTGGGGCGATAAAGGTCATCTCGAAGTCTGGATCGACAAAAATAATTCATGGATCTATCCGCATTTACACGTTGCCGCAGAGCGAATGACCAAGCTTGCGAATGCGCACCAAACGGATGCGAGCGAACTCGATGACCGTGTTCTCAAGCAACTGGCCCGAGAACTATTGCTCGCGCAATCGAGCGATTGGGCGTTTCTGATGCGGACTGGCACCGCGCCCGAGTACGCGACCAAGCGGACGATCGATCACCT